>NZ_JBICCO010000033.1:0-61524 GCF_043119405.1 Achromobacter sp. 413638 | reverse complement strand
CGCGCGCCGCGGTCGTTGCGGGCCGGGCCCGGCTCAGGACGCCAGCTTGACGATGCCGTAGCCGCCGACCAGCAGCCAGACGTACAGGATCAGGCCCAGGGCCATGACGCGGGGGCCGGCCTTCTTGATCTGCGCGAAGCGGGTTTCGATGCCCAGCGCCGTCATGGCCATGGTCAGCGCGAACACGTCGAGGCGGCGCAGCGCGGCCACGGCGTCCGCCGGCAGGATGTTCAGCGAATTGACGATGGCCAGCGCCAGGAAACCGATGGCGAACCAGGGGATGGGCAGCTTGGCGCCCTTGCCCTGGCCGCCGGCGTGGCTGGCGGCGTTGCGCAGGTACATGCCCAGCACCAGCAGCACCGGCACCAGCAGGGCCACGCGGGTCATCTTGACGATGGTGGCGACTTCGGTGGTGGCCGGGTCCACGTTGCTGGCCGCGCCCACGACCTGGGCGACTTCATGGATGGTGCCGCCGATGTAGATGCCCAGCGCCTGGGTGTCCAGGTTGAGCCAGCCGGCGTGGTAGAGCACCGGGTACAGGAACATGGACAGCGTGCCGAACAGCACCACGGTGGCAACGGCGACCGCGCTCTTGTGGGGCGCCGAGCGCAGGGTGGGCTCGAAGGCCAGCACGGCGGCCGCGCCGCAGATGGCGCTGCCGGCAGAGGTCAGCATGGCGGTGTCGCGGTCCAGGCCCAGCAGGCGCTGGCCGACCACGGTGCCGATCAGCAGGGTGCCCAGCACCACGGCCACGGAAACCGCCAGGCCGGGCAGGCCCACGGCCACGATCTGCTGGATGCTGATGTTCAGGCCATAAAAGGCCACGGCGATGCGCAGCAGCCGGCGGGCGGTGAAGTTCACGCCCACGCCCCAGTCCGCCGGCATGGTGCCGCGCAAGAAATTGCCGTAGAGCATGCCGCAGACGATGCCGACCACCAGCGGCGAGAAACCCATGTGCCGGATGGCGGGCAGGTCCGCCAGCTGCATCACGGCGGCGGCCATCAGGCCGACGAACAGGACGCCGTTGAGTTTGTCGCGCCAGGGCGTGGCGGCGGGGGCGGCCGCGTGGGCGGCGGGCGAGGCGGGAAGCGGGGCGGCGGTGCTGGTCGAAGCGCTCATGGCGGGCCTTCTGGAATATCTAAATAACTGGGTGGAATATTAGGTTTGCCACTATTATTTGAAAAATCTTTATTTTGAATATTTAATATCGGAAATTATAATATTTAAGCGGCCATGCCCTTATGACCCCAGACCAGCTGCTCACCTTCGCCTGTGTGGCCGACACCGGCAACATCAGTCGCGCGGCGCAGACGCTGCACTTGTCGCAGCCGGCGGTGTCGGGCCAGTTGCGCATGCTGCAGGAGTGGTTCGGCGAGCCGCTATATCGCCGCAGCGGCCATGGCATCGCGCTGACCGAGGCCGGCGAGCGACTGGCCGAGCAGGCCCGCCAATTGCGCCAGGTGTACCGGCAGGCGCAGGCCGTGCGCGAATCCTGGCGCGGGCTGGAGACGGGCGTGCTGCGCCTGGGCGCCAGCACTACGCCGGCCAGCTACCTGCTGCCGCGACTGGTGGCCGAATTCCGGCAGGCGTTTCCGGCCGTGAGCCTGCACTTGTCGGATGGCAACACGCGCGAAATCGTCGAGCGGCTGCCCGTTCTGGACCTGGCTTTCATCGAGGGCGACGTGCCCGCTGGACTGCCGGCAGACACGGCCGTGCATGCCTGGCGCCAGGATGAAGTGGTGGCGATCGTGCGCGCCGACCATGCGTTGTCGGGCAAGGGCGCCGTGACCCTGCGCGACCTGGCCGCGTCGCCGCTGGTCATGCGCGAACCGGGTTCGGGGGTGCGGCGGCTGGTCGAGCGCGCTTTCGCCGATGCCGGCCTTACGCCGTCGGTGGGGTTGGAACTGGCGGGCGTGGAAGGGGTGAAGCAGGCGGTGCGCGCCGGATTGGGCGTGGGCTTCGTGTCGGTGATGTCGATGCGGCACGAGGACGGCGCGCTGGCCGCGTTGCGGCTGCTGCCCCGGCCGTTGACTCGCACGCTGAGCATCCTGGTGCCGCACGCGGATGCCGCGGCTCGCGCCGCCGGGCGCTTCCTGGCGATGTGCATGGCGCTCGGGCCGGCGGACGGCGCCTAGGACTGCGCGCCGCGCGTGGCATCAGGGGCCCGGTCCCAGCCGGGCCGCCTGACGGACCTGATTTCAGGCCTGCGGCTTGGCCAGGCGCTGCAGCGCCAGTTGGACCCAATAGGTGCCGCCCAGCGGCAGCAGTTCGTCGTTGAAGTCGTAGCTGCCGTTGTGCAGCATGCACGGCCCCAGTCCGTGGCCGTGGGCGCGATGCTCGCCCATGCCGTTGCCGATCCAGACGTAGCAGCCGGGCAGTTCCTGCAGCATGAAGGCGAAGTCCTCGGCGCCCATGGTGGGCTGGACGTGGTCGTCGACCATGTCCTCGCCGACGATGCCGCGCAGCACCTCGGCGCAGAAGGCGGCTTCGTCGGGATGGTTGATGGTGGGCGGGTAGTTGCGCTGGAACTTGAATTCCACTTCGCAGTCCATCGCCGCGCAGGTGTGGCGGGCGATCTCTTCCATACGGCGTTCGATCAGATCCAGCACGTCCAGCGTGAAGGTGCGCACCGTGCCGCGCAGCTCGGCGTGGTTGGGCACCACATTGTCGGCGCTGCCGGCGTGAATCTGGGTGATGCTCAGCACCGCGGCGTCGAGCGGGTTGCGGTTGCGCGTGATGATGGTCTGCAGCGATTGCGCCATCTGCACCGCCGCCATGACCGGGTCGATGCCCAGGTTGGGCATGCCGGCGTGCGTGCCCTTGCCCTTGATGACGATCGAGAACTCGTTGCTGGACGCCATGATGGGGCCGGGCGTCAGGCCGAACTTGCCGGGCGGCATGCCGGGCCAGTTGTGCATGCCGAACACGGCTTCCATCGGGAAACGCGTGAACAGCCCGTCGTCGATCATGCGCTTGGCGCCGCCGCCGCCTTCCTCGGCCGGCTGGAAGATCACGTAGACCGTGCCGGCGAAATCGCGGTGCTGCGACAGGTAGCGGGCCGCGGCCAGCAGCATGGCCGTGTGGCCGTCGTGGCCGCAGGCGTGCATCTTGCCTTCGTGCTGGCTGGCGTGGGCGAAGGTGTTCGCTTCCTGCATGGGCAGCGCGTCCATGTCGGCGCGCAGGCCGACCGCGCGCTCGCCGGGGAGCTTGCCGCGGATGATGCCGACCACGCCGGTGCCGCCCAGGCCGCGATCGATCTCGATGCCCCATTCCTCAAGCTTGGCCGCGACGACGTCGGCGGTGCGGAACTCTTCAAAAGCCAGTTCGGGATGCGCGTGGATGTCGCGCCGGATGCCGGCGATATCGTTGTGCCAGGCGACGATGGGTTCGAGCAGTTTCATGGGGAAAATTCGGGGGACGAAAGGGAACTCAACAAGGGTATCATCATTCGAAAATCGAATTAATGGAGGCAAACACTATGGCTCGTCCGTGGCTCGCGCACTATCCGCAAGGTGTTCCCCAAGAGATTTCCACCGAGGGCTATGCCTCGCTGGTCGATTTGCTGGACAGGGCCTGCCAGCGCCATGCGGCCCGAACCGCCTGCACGGCGATGGGCACCGACATCAGCTACGCCCAGCTCGACGCGCATGCCCGCGCCTTCGCCGCGTGGCTGCAGTCGTTGAACCTGCCCAAGGGGTCGCGCGTCGCGCTGATGATGCCCAACGTGCCGGCCTACCTGGTGAGCATGCTGGGCGCGCTGCGGGCCGGCCATATCGTCGTCAACGTCAATCCGCTGTACACGGCCGAAGAGCTGCAGCGCCAGCTGCTGGACAGCGGCGCCTCGGTCATCGTGATCCTGGAGAACTTCGCGCGCACGCTGCAGAACGTGCGCGCTCGCGGCGAGCTCAAGCACATCGTCGTGACCGGTCCCGGCGACCTGCTGGGCGGACTCAAGGCGCCGCTGGTCAACTTCGTGGCGCGCTATATCAAGAAGATCGTGCCGGCTTGGCAGATCGACGGCGCGCGCATGCTGCCGGCGGTCCTGGCCGACGGCGCGCGGCGGCCGTTCACGCCTCCGGCGCTGTCGATGGACGACGTGGCCGTGTTGCAATACACCGGCGGCACCACCGGCGTGCCCAAGGGCGCCATGCTGTCGCATCGCAACCTGACCGCCAATGTGCTGCAGACCGAGGCTGTGGCCCAGCCCGTGATCCACGACCTGGCGGACCGCCAGCTCACCATCCTGAGCGCGCTGCCGCTGTATCACGTGTTCGCGATGACGGTTTGCGGTCTTTACGGCCTGCATGCGGGCATGCGCAACGTGCTCATCATCAATCCGCGCGACCAGCCTTCGCTGATCAATGCCTGGCGCAAGGTGCCCATCAATCTGTTCCCCGGCGTCAATACGCTGTTTAACGCGCTGGCGCACAACGAGGACTTCGCCAAGCTGGACTTTTCCGTGCTGCGGCTGACGCTGGGCGGCGGCATGGCGGTGCAGCAGGCGGTGGCCGAGCGCTGGCTGAAGATCACCGGACGGCCCCTGATCGAAGGCTACGGCCTGTCCGAGACCTCGCCGGTGGCCACGGTGAATCCCACCGACGCCACCGCCTATTCCGGGTCCATCGGCCTGCCGCTGCCGTCCACCGACGTGGCCATCCTGGACGACGCGGGCAACGAGGTGCCGCTGGGCGAACGCGGCGAGGTTGGCATCCGCGGGCCGCAGGTCATGCTGGGCTACTGGCGCAAGCCGGAAGAGACGCGCCAGTCCATGACGGCCGACGGCTACTTCCGCACCGGCGACATCGGCATCATGGACGAGCAGGGCTACACGCGCATCGTCGATCGCAAGAAGGACATGATCGCGGTGTCCGGTTTCAAGGTCTATCCGAATGAAGTCGAGGCTGCCGTGGCCCAGCATCCGGGCGTGCTCGAGTGTGCTGCCATCGGCGTGCCGGACGAGCACTCGGGCGAGGCCGTGAAGGTCTTCGTCGTGAAGAAAGATCCAACGCTGACCGAGGAGCAGGTGCAGCAGTGGTGCAAGGACAAGCTCACGGGCTACAAGCGGCCGCGCTATGTGGAGTTCCGCGATGAGCTGCCCAAGAGCAACGTGGGCAAGATCCTGCGCCGCGAGCTGCGGCCCGACGTCGAGGCGGCGGCCAGGCCCGCGGCCTGAGCCGGGCGCAGGTTCAGTCTGGCTTGTCCAGGTGCGGGGCGATCATTTCATGCAGGGCCTGGCCGATGGCGGCGTTGCCCGCCACGACCCGGCCGCCGATCGGCCAGGAGTCGCGCTTGTGCATGTCTGAGCACATGCCTCCGGATTCGCGCACCAGCAGCGTGCCGGCGGCCACATCCCAGGGCGCCAGCCCCATTTCCCAGTAGCCGTCATAGCGGCCGCAGGCCGTCCAGGCCAGGTCCAGCGCGGCCGCGCCCATGCGGCGCACGCCGCGCGCGCGATTGATGGCGTCATGCAGCATGGGCATGTATTGCCCGGCGAAGGAAAAGTCGCGGAAAGGGAAGCCGGTGGCCAGCACCGCGTCATCCAGCGTCTGCGTGCGCGAGCACGAGATGCGCCGGCCGTTGAGCCACGCGCCCAGGCCGTAGACGGCGGTGAACAGTTCTTCGCGGCAGGGGTCGTAGACCACGCCAACCACCGGCGTGTCCTCGGCCAGCGGCTGGCCGGCAGACACCGATGTGCCGGCGTGCGCGATCAATGCGATGGAAACCGCGTAGTGGGGGATGTCATGCAGGAAATTGGTGGTGCCATCCAGCGGGTCGATGTACCAGGTGGCGCTGCCTTGGGCCTGTCCACCGGTTTCCTCGGCCACGATGCCGAATTGCGGCGTGCGCGCGCGCAGCTCCTGGATAATGGCGGCTTCGGCTTCGCGGTCCGCCTGTGACACCAGATCGTTGCGCGCCTTGCGATCGATCACGAGATCGGCGCGGTGATGCGCGTAGGATTGCAGGATGGCGGCGCCGGCGTGCGCGGCGGTGACCGCCGCGTCGATCGTGGCGCACAGGTCTATGGGCGAACCCATCGAGCGGGGCTGATCGTAGGTATCCATGCGGCCAGTGTACGCCCCGCATGCGTCAGCCTTGTTGCGTCCGGCCCCAAAACCGCGCCGCGCGTGGCGCGCATCCAACGTCGGCGTCGCGTGGCCGGGCCGCGCTGGGCCGTCGCGTCGTCCGATAATTCGCGTCATTCCCGAATCTGCTTGAATCCTGGTCCCTCATGTCTTCGTCCTATGTTCCCCTGGCGCCGGCGACGGTTGCCCTCGATGCCGAAGGCCGGCTCTACAGTCCGGCCTATGGCGACGTCTACCATTCGCCGGCGGGGGCGCTGGGCCAGGCCGAGCATGTATTCCTGCGGGGCAATGGCCTGCCGGAACGCTGGCGCGGCAGGGATGCCTTCACGGTCTGCGAGACCGGGTTCGGGCTGGGCCTGAATTTCCTGGCGCTGTGGCGGGCATGGCGCGACGACCCGGCGCGCAGCGCGGCGCTGCACGTGCTGGCGGTCGAAGGCCATCCCTTCGCTCCGGCGGATCTGGCCGCGCTGTTGGCGCGCCACGCGCCCGGGCCGCTGGCCGGCCTGGCGCGCGAGCTGGCGGCCCAATGGCCGCTGCCACTGCCTGGCTTGCACCGGCTCGAATTCGACGGCGGGGCCGTCACGCTGACCTTGGCCTTTGGCGAGGCGCAAACCGTGGCGCCGCGTTTGGACGCCTGCGTGGATGCGTACTTCCTGGATGGTTTTGCGCCCGGGCGCAACCCGCGCATGTGGGAACCGGCGCTGCTGCGCGAACTGGCCGCCATGGCAGCGCCCGGCGCGACCCTGGCTACCTGGGCCTGCACCGGCGAGCTGCGTCGGGCATTGTCCGAATCCGGTTTCGACGCGCGCCGTGAAACCGGCTATGGCGGCAAGTGGCACATGACGGTCGCCACCGCCAGGGCAGAGGGCGCGCGGGCCGCGCAGGCGCGCGCCCGCATCCGGCCGCGTGGCCACGCCGTCGTGGTGGGCGCGGGCCTGGCCGGCGCCGGCATCGCGCAAGGGTTGGCGCTACGCGGTTGGCGCGTGACCGTGCTGGACGCCGCTCGTGCCGGTGGCGTGGCGGCGCATGCCGGTCACGTGGCGGCGGCGCTGACGCCGGTGGTGGCGCGTGACGACAATGCGCGCGCCCGGCTGTCGCGCGCGGGCAGCGCGCGGGCGCTGGCGCGTTGGCGCGACTTGCCCGAGGGCGCCGCGCCGCGCGTCTGCGGCACGGTGCAATTGGAGCGCGACGAAGGGCGCGCGGCGGCGCTGGCGGGCACCTTGGAAATGTTGGCGTTTCCCGCCGAGTGGGTGCGGCAGGTTGATCGCGATGAAGCCGGCGCGCTGGCCGGCATGCCGGTGGCGCGCGGCGGCGCTTATTTCGCGCAGGGCATGCTGATGCAGCCGGGCCGCCTGATCGAAACCCTGCTGGCCTTGCCCGGCGTGACGGTGCTGCCGGCGCAGGTCGCGCGCGTCCATCAGGATGGCGGGCAATGGCAGGCGCTGGACGCGGCGGGCCGGGAACTGGCGCGCGCGGACACGATGATCCTGGCCAACGCGGCCGGCGCCCGCGGTGTGTTGGACGCCAGCGGACTGCTGGAGCCCTGGCTGCCGCGCGTGGCGCAGATGCACGCGCTGGCCGGCGAGGTCACGCTGCTGCCCGCCGCGGCGCTGGAGGGCGGACCGCGTTGCATCATTGGCGGCGAGGGCTATCTGTTGCCCGATACCGGCGAGGGCTGCGTGGCCGGCAGCACCTATGTCCATGGCGCGGAACAGGCGCTGATCAGCGCAGAGGGGCAGCAGGTCACGTTGGGCAAGGCCGCCGGCTTGCTGGGCGCCGTCGGTCCGGCCTGGAATGCGCTGACGCCCGGCAGCCTGCCCGGTTGGGCGGGGTGGCGGGCGGTTCTGCCCGGTCGCCTGCCCGCCGTGGGGGAATTGGCCCATGCCCCGGGACTATGGATGGCCGCGGGCTATGCCTCGCGCGGCCTGTCCTGGTCCGCGCTCATGGGAGACCTGATCGGCGCCCGCCTGATGGGCGAACCTTCGCCGCTGGAGCGGGATCTGGCCGGATTGGTGACGCCTCGATGAAGGGCGATGCAAAAGAGGGGTAATTCCTATTGTGACAGGCCGTTATTGACGGCCAGTCACGGAAATTGCGTGGATTTGCCGCAAGATGGGCCCGGTTTCATAGGGCGTGGCAGCGTTTGCGAGGTGCCCGGACGTGCCGGGCCGGGGACCGATGTCAGGCTTTTACGGCCCTTTTTTTGTATGAATTGGTCGCCCAAAAGAGGGACCGAGTTTATTTCAAAGCCCAAATCCGTCAAAATAACGACTTTTGATGGTTTTTGGCTTAAGCCGGGGGATGCTCTGTGCCGCCCAAGTTCGACTTTGCCCATACTACCCAGCTCGATACCATCGAGCTGTTGACGTCTCGCCCCAGTCGCATCGATTTCGACGCGGGCGATGGGTTGCATCTGGTAGTCGAGGCGCATGCGCCTGGGGTTTTCCGCCTGCGCTTCGGCGAGGCGAGTCTGCTCAATGATGACAAGCCGGGCGCGCGTGCGCGCGCCGTCGCGGAAATGCTGCTCGCGCGCCAGGAGGCCGTGGGCGAGTCCACGATCAGTCCGCGCGACGACGGCGACGGCTGGCGTATCGCGCAAGGAGACGTGACACTCGAGGTCCGCTCCAATCCGGTGCGCGTGGCGCTGTACCGCGGCGAGACCAAGGTCTTCGAGTCCGAGGTGTCCGCGCATACGCCCGCATTCGGCCACAATGCGCTGGATGACACCGAGGCGGCCGCCTGGACCGCCGGTTTCACGCTGGGCGCCAACGAGCGCGTCTACGGCCTGGGCGAAACCCCGGGCGACCTGAACCGGCGCGAAGAATCCGTCGTGTCCGACGATCCCGAGCACCGCGCGCTGCCCCTGGCCTGGAGCCCGCAAGGCTGGGGCGTCTATGTGAACACCATGCGCCGCGTCGAGCACGCGGTGGGCGCCGCGCCGGCGGAGTCGGCCTATGTGCTGACCGTCGACGACGCCGTGCTGGACCTGTTCCTGTTCGCCGGCGAGCCGGGCGAGATCCTGAACCAGTACACCGCGCTGACCGGCCGCGCCGGCCAGCCCGTGCTCTGGGCGATGGGCGCCTGGCTGCAGCAGGCCAGCGGCGAGATGCCCACGCAGACGGTGGCCTTGCTGGCGCGCATGCGCGAGAACCAGATTCCGGTCGACGCCGTGACGCTGGCCCAGCCGGCGGCCTGGGGCTTCCTGTCCGACAAGACCGTGTTCGAATGGGACGCCCAGCGCTTCCCGGATGCCAAGCAGATGCTGGCCCTGTTCCACAAGCACAACGTGCATGTGGCGGCCTCCGGCTTTCCGGGCGTGCTCAAGAGCAGCCCGCTGTTCGAGGAACTGGAAGACCGGGGCTGGCTGCTGTCGAAGGACGACGGCTCGGCGCAGGTGTTCGACGGCATTCCCGCGACGTCCGGCCAGCCTTACGGCCTGCTGGACCTGACCTACCGCGACATCTATAACCTCTGGGTCGAACGTCATCGCCAGCTGATCGAGGACGGGCTCGACGCGCCCGCCTGCGACGCGCAGATCGCCATTCCCGACGGCGTGAACGCGCGCAACGGCGAGACCGGCGCGGCGCTGCGCAGCATGTATCCCCTGCTGGTGCGGCGCGCGCTGTTCGATGCCGTGGCCGGCCTGAAGGTGCCGCCCGAGGGCGTGGTGCCCAGTTCCGATCTGTTCCCCGCGGCGCAGCGCCTGCCCTGGCAGACGGGCCCGCAGGCTGAAAACAGCTGGGACGGCCTGCGCCACACGTTGCGCACCGCCTTGTCGATCGGCGCCAGCGGCGTGCCCGTGCAGGTGCACGGCATCGGTTCGGCCTCGCGCGATCTGGCGGGCATGACGCCCGAGCTGTACCTGCGCTGGCTGGCCATGGGTGTGTTCTCCGCGAACTTCTCGTTCCAGGGCGTGAACGGCCTGATGCCCTGGGATTTCGGCGACGAGGTCCTGGCGCATGTCCGCACCTGGATGCAGTGGCGTTATCGCCTGGTGCCCTATGTGCTGGGCGCGATCGAGGATTCCGCGCGCACGGGCCTGCCGGTGCAGCGCTCGATGGCGCTGTCCTTCCCCAACGACGAGCATGCCCACGATTGGGATCTGCAATACCTGCTGGGCCCGGCCCTGCTGGTGGCGCCGATCACCGAGCCCGGCAAGAGCGTGCGGGTGTACCTGCCCAAGGGCGACGCCTGGTGGGACCTGAACACGGGCCATCGCTACGAAGGCGGCACCACCTGGACGCTGGAGTGCGAACTGGGCCAGTTCCCGGTGTTCGGCCGCGAAGGCCACATGCTCTGTCTCGGCCCCGCCGCCCAGCATACGGGCGAGTTCAACTCGGCCCGCATCCTGGACGAGGTCTGGATGTTCGGCATGCCGGTGCACAACCCCGTTGTCATGCGCAACAAGATCCGTGTCATGCAGATGCAGGGCTCGAGCTACATCAAGGGCCTGGAAGGCTTGCGCATCTCGCCGTCCGAGGGGCTGGAGGTCAAGCGCCGCGGCGCCGAGGTCCGTATCTCGCGGGCGCGCTGAGCGACAGGGGCTGCGGCCGGACAGGTCGGCGCCCCCGGTTTTCCGCGCAACGCAAGCCGCGCTGAACAAGGGCAGTCAGGAAGGCTTTCCTTCCCGACTGCCCTTTGCCCTTGATGCGCGGACGTCGCGCTCATGTTTGCTAGCGCTGCTGGCAAATTCTATATTTCTTGTAGTTATAAAAAATGAAAAATACGGTCGTTCTCTTTAGAAGAGAAAAGATACAGAATCGCCTGCCATGATTCACATCGAGAACCTTTCCAAGACCTACGCCACGCCGCATGGCCTGTTCCAGGCCCTGCGCGGCATCAACCTGCACATCGAGCAGGGCGAGGTCTTCGGCATCATTGGTCCCAGCGGCGCTGGCAAGAGCACGCTGGTCCAGTGCATCAATTTGCTGGAGCGGCCGAATGAGGGCTCGATCGCCATCGGCGGCCAGCCGTTGACCGGCCTGGGCGAAGCGCAGCTGCGCGCGCAGCGCCGTCGCATCGGCATGGTGTTCCAGGGGTTCAACCTGCTGTCGCGCCGTACTGTGTACGGCAACGTCGCGCTGCCGCTGGAAATCGCCGGCGTGCCCAAGAGCGAGATCCCGGCGCGCGTGGAGCGCCTGCTGGCCCTGGTCGGCCTGGAGCACCTGCGCGACCGCTATCCCAGCCAGATCAGCGGCGGCCAGAAGCAGCGCGTGGGCATCGCGCGCGCGCTGGCCAATGACCCGGACGTGCTGCTCAGCGACGAGGCCACCTCGGCGCTGGATCCCGAAACCACGCACAACATCCTGGCCTTGCTGCGCGACATCAATCGCAAGACCGGCGTGACCGTGGTCATGATCACGCACCAGATGGAAGTGGTGCGCGAGGTCTGCGACCGCGTGGCCGTGCTGTCGCAAGGCGAAGTGGTGGAGATGGGCAGCACGCGCGAAGTGTTCGCGCAGCCGCGCCACGCAGTCACCCGCGCCATGGTGTCGGCGGCCACCGCGTCCGATCTGACCGACGCTACGCTGGCCGCCGCCAAGCAGCGCATCGAGACACTGGCCGCCGCCCAGCCTGGCCAGGCCGTGCGCCTGCTGCGCCTGTCGCTGACCGGCAACGACGCCTCGGGCGCCTTCCTGTCCGATCTGTCCCGCCAGTTCTCGCTGGACGTGGGATTGGTGCAGGCCCGTGTAGAAGATATCCAGGGCGTGGCCGTGGGCACGATGTTTGTGCTGGTCCAGGGCGCGCCCGCCGCGGTCAAGGACGCCGTCGCGGCGCTGGCCGCCCGTGACATTACCGTTGAAGAAATTGCTCATGAGCCCGCAACTGATCGACCTGCTTATTACGTCGCTGCTTGACACCCTGCTGATGGTGGGCGTGGCCAGCGCCATCGCGGTGTTGATCGGCATCCCGCTCGGCGTGACGCTGACCGTCACGGCGCGTGGCGCCATGCTGGAAAACCAGCCGGTCAACCACGTGCTGGGCGCCATCATCAACGCCACGCGCTCGGTGCCCTTCGTGATCCTGATGGTCGCCATCATTCCGTTCACGCGGCTGGTGGCGCAGACCTCGATCGGCACCACCGCCGCCATCGTGCCGCTGTCGGTCGCGGCCATTCCCTTCATGGCCCGCATCGCCGAGAACGCCATGCGCGAAGTCGATCCGGGCCTGGTCACGGCGGCGCGCGCTATGGGCGCCTCGCCCATGCAGATCATCGTCAAGGTGCTGCTGCCCGAGGCGCTGCCCGGCCTGATCGCCGCCACCATCGTCACCATCGTCAGCCTGATCGGCTATTCCGCCATGGCGGGCGCGATCGGCGGCGGCGGCCTGGGCGACCTGGCCATCCGCTACGGCTACCAGCGTTTCCAGACCGAGGTCATGGCGGCGGTGGTGGTGGTGCTGATCGTGCTGGTGCAGGCCATCCAGAGCTTCGGCGACCGTCTCGTGCGCCGGCTCTCGCACCGCTGAGCCCATTCTTTCCTACTTCCGACATTCGGGATATTCGCAACATGAGCATCAAGGTTTTGAAGTCGTTGGCCGCGTTCGCCCTGGGCGCCGCCGTGTTTGCCCAGCCCGCGCTGGCGCAGGACAAGCCGCTGAAAGTCGGCGTGACCGCCGGCCCGCATGCGCAGATCTTCGAAGTGGTGAAGCAGGAAGCCGCCAAGCAGGGCCTGAACATCCAGATCATCGAGTTCTCCGACTACGTGCAGCCCAACGTGGCGCTATCCTCGGGCGACCTGGACCTGAACAGCTACCAGCACCAGCCTTACCTGGACAACGCCAATGCCGACCGGGGCTACAAGCTGGTCAGCATCGCCAAGACCGTGATCTTCCCGATCGGCATCTACAGCAAGAAGATCAAGTCGCTGTCCGAGCTGAAGGAAGGCGCGCGCATCGGCCTGCCCAACGATCCGACCAATGGCGGCCGCGCGCTCCTGCTGCTGCAGGCCAACGGCCTGATCAAGCTGCGTCCGGAAGCCGGCCTGAAGGCGACGCCGATCGACGTGATCGATAATCCCAGGAAGCTGCGCTTCATCGAACTGGACGCCGCCCAGCTGCCGCGCTCGCTGGACGACACCGACGCCTCGGCTGTCAACACCAACTTCGCGCTCGAAGCCGGCCTGAACCCGGCCAAGGACGCGATCGCCCAGGAGTCGCCGGACTCGCCCTACGCCAACGTGCTGGTGGTGCGCGAGAAGGACAAGGACCGTCCGGAGTTCGCCAAGCTGGTGTCGGTCTATCACAGCGCCGCGGTCAAGCAGTTCATCGAGACCAAGTACAAGGGCGCCGTGGTGGCGGCCTGGTAAGTCAGAGACCGGGTACGCGGCCTGGCTGTTGCGCTGATCTTACGGTCGCAGGATTTTTTGACAAGATCGGGCAAATCAGCCATAATTTCTGGCTTCGGTCGGGTTGTTAGCTCAGTCGGTAGAGCAGCGGACTTTTAATCCGTTGGTCGCGAGTTCGAGTCTCGCACAACCCACCACCCCCCACCACCCCGAATTTCAGCGTATGCCGGGCTCTGTTCCTGGGCGATGCGCTGGTGAGGTTGACGATGACGCCGCTCTCTTTGAGAGCGGCGTTTTCTTTTTGGAGCGCGCTGGTCGGGGGCAAATCCAGGGGCAAATCCTGGGGCAAATTCGAGGTAACAACCCCCGGCATGGCGGAGCCAGGTCAAGCGCTTCAGGACAACAGCCGAGGCCGCATCGCCGCCGTCAGGTCATGCAGGCTCAGCCCGCAGCTGCGCGCGCGTTCGGACAGTGCGGCGCTGTGCTCGAGCGCGCGCTGGCTCTCGGCCAGCAGTACGTCCAACTGTTCTTCCAGCGTGGCGGCCATGGTCCAGGCGTGTTCGGCGAACTGGGAAAAGAAGCCTTCGGCGCAGGTCCTGCAGATCGCGGTGCCGTTTTTCTCCAGCAGCGGAGCGCCTTGCGCAAGCGTCGATAGGCAGAAGGCACAGGCGAGGGTGCGGCTCATGCGTTGAACGGCTCGTGAAATGGGTTGTCGGAAGTGCCCTGCGGCCAGGGCACTTACCAACAACGGCGCGGGCCGCCGACTCTTAAGGCCGGGAAGACGAGGATGACTTGCTCCTGTGCCCCAGCGCGGCTTTGCCAGGTTTTGGCAATTCCCGGGCGATTGTGCGGGTCGCACGCGCGAGACGGGCAAAAAAACGCGCCCCGAAGGACGCGTTGCAAATACCGGGCCTGTGGCCCGGCCAGGGGGTTGGGTTGAGCCGGACGCTTCAGCTCAGGTTGAAGCCGCCCGGGCCGGCCTGGCCCAGCACTTCGCGCGCGCACTGCATGGCTTCGGTGGCACTGGCGACCGCCAGGAACGGCATGTCGAAGGCTCGCGCCATCTTCTCGGCGCGCTTGCGGATCTTCTCCAGCGCCTCGGCGTCCCGCTCCACCGCGATGAAAGCGCGGCAGCGCGCGCGCAGTCGCGGCATGTTCGTCGTCTGCCATTCCACCATCGCCTTGCGGTCTTCGTGTCCGGCTTCCTGCCGCATGTCGGGCACCACCAAGACGAAAGGCTGGGGGTTGTTCACCAGCATCTCCATTTCGCGTATCCAACTGGCGGAATAGCCATCCGGGGCGCCGCCGTGCTTGGCGGTCACGATGGGGAAGTGGGACAGGTCGTGAAAGAAAAACTGATCTCGGTTCATTCGAATTCTCCGTGAAGGTGGGCGGCGGCGCCCTTGCGGCATCCGCAACCGCCGTAGAGCACCAGGCTGTAGGACTCCAGCGCGAAGCCGCTGCGCCTGGCGATGTCTCCGACCAGCCGCGACATCGAGGGATCGCTGGATTCCAGGATCCGGCCGCAATGCGTGCAGACCATGTGGTCGTGGTGCCCCTTGTCGTTTATTTCGTACACGGTGGTGTGCGCGTCGAGCTGCGTGCGCTTGAGCAGCCCGGCTTCCTCGAGTTGCGTGATCACCCGGTACACCGTGGCCAGGCCGATGTTGCTGCGGTCGGCGATCAGGCTGCGGTAGAGGTCCGCCGCGCTCATGTGCTCGCCCGCGTGTTGATGGAAGATGTCCAGGATCTTCAGGCGCGGATAGGTGGCCTTGATGCCTGCATCGCGCAATCGGGTGTGGTCCATGTGGGTTCTCCAGTCAGGGTAGGGCCGGCCTGATGAGAATGATGTCTATTTTCAAAATTTCCCGCTAACGGGATCCCGTCAATCAGTAGCGCAAACCTGCCAATCTCGATTGCGAGCGTATGCGGAGGGGGGGGGCGTGAATCGGGGGACAGTATCGAACCTCAAGCGAACTTCAGGTCAAGCATGTCGCAGCGGATGGACCACGCGATGTCTGCGCATGCGCAAGGCCCTGGGCCGTGCTCGCCAGGCGCCATCCGGGCGTGGGCACATGACGGCTTGCGTGGAATGCCGAGAAAATGAGAATGATGTACATTTGCATATCATCCGCAGACCGGGGCTTCATGTCCCAGCCCACGTTTTTACGATCATGTACCGCGAGGAATCCGCGCTTTTTTCCGGCAATCTCCTGCTGACCCCGCACAGCGTGCGCGGCCGGCGCGAGACCAAGGGCATATACGTGCCGCAACACCGTCACGACGAGGGCATGCTGGCGCTGGTGCACGAGGGCCTGGTGCTGGTCCAGGCGGGCAATGAGGTCTGGACGGTGATGCCGGGCAGCCTGGGCTGGATTCCGCCGGGCGTGATGCACGGCGCGCGCTGGTTCGGCGATGCCCATGGTTCTTTCCTGTTCGTGCGGCCCGACGCCTGCGCGCAGTTGCCCTCTGTCTGCCGGTCCTGGCCGTCGTCGCGGCTGATCGAGGCCGTGGTCGAGCGCATCGCCAGCGGTCCGCCCGGCATGCTGTCGGAAGCGTATCTGGCGCAGTTGTTCGAGGTGCTGCTCGAGGAGGTCCGCCTGCGCGAGCACGATCCCATGCCCTTGCCCATGCCCGAGGACCCGCGCCTGCAGGATCTGGCCAACACGCTCCTGAGCACGCCGGACGATCCTTCCGGCATCGATGACTGGGCGCAGCGCCTGAACATGTCGTCGCGCACGCTGATGCGCCGCTTCCGCCAGGAAACCGGCGTGACGCTCGGCCAGTGGCGGCAGCGGGCGCGCCTGCTGCGCGCGCTGGAGATGCTGGGCCGTGGCGGATCCGTCACCGAGGCTGCGCTGGCCGTGGGCTACGAGAGCACCAGTGCCTTCATCGGCAGCTTTCGGGCGGCGTTCGGCGTCACGCCGTCGCGTTACGTGGCTGGCCGCGACTAGCTCGCCGGCCGAGCGCGTTCCGGGGGCGTTGCTGGCGTCCGCATTTACCGTTCTTTACCCTTTTTCGACAGAATCGCCGATCTTCTGAAATGCCCGCTGTCTACGATGGCGTCAGGGTAGGACAGGCAGGTCTGGCCGTCCGCCCGCGATGCTTCAGGGGTGTACTCATGTCTGTTCAGACGATCCAGATTCTTTCCAGGGCTGGCAGCGGCGGCGTCATCGCGCGCGCCGTGCCCGCCGCGCATGCCGGCGTTCGTCCGCCTGTCGGCGTGCCTGCCTTTCCGGCCATCCTGTGCAAGATCCTCGCGTCGACGCGCAGCGCCTGGCAGCTCGACGGCGCGCCGGCCGGCAAGTCGTAGCGCTGTGGCTCAGGCGGCGGCGGGCTGGTCGGGATGCTGCGGCTGCGGGCCAAGCGGATCGTTTTCCGCGTCGGGGCGCGGCGGCACCGCCGGCAGGCCCAGGGCCAGGCGCAGGCGCTGGCAATCCGGGTTGGGCGTGCCGTCCGGCAGCCAGATATCGAACTCGCGGCAGGGCGTGGGGCGGTTTTCGTAGATGGCGCAGTGGATGCCCGGCTTGCCCAGTTCCCCGCGCAGCGAGATGCAGCGCCCGCCGCCCATTTCCGTGCCTTTCATGCAGGCGCGCAGCGGGCTGAGCTGGGTGACCAGTTCCACGGGCACTTGGCCGCCGTTCTCGCCCGCCAGCTCGCCGCAATAGAACGAGACCCGGAAGTGCGAACAGCACGCGCCACAGTCCAGGCAGGGATTGGCGGCGGGGTCGTCGCCAGCCAGGACGGCGGGCGAAACGAAAGTGATGGGCGAGGTTTCTAGCAAGGACATGGCGGAAAGTCCGTAAGCCTGTCCGGTCCCGGCGTGGACGCAAAACGGGCTTGCGTCGCGCAAGCCCGGCGGGTCGATCCGGGAGGCGCGGGATCGCCCGCGCGGGATCAGGGAAATGGATAGTAGCGGGATTTCCGTCGCGCGATCCACGATTTTTTTGTCACCGGGCGATGCCGGCGAAAGCGCGCCTGCGGACCCGGGCGGCCATGGGATAAATGCGGCGCTGCGCGCGGGGACGGGCGCCTGCCTGGGTTAGCATCTCGTTCTGAGAATGCGCCGGGAGCGCCACCAATGAGCCTCAAGACCGATTTCCCCGATGGGCTGGCCCGCTGCGGCTGGCTCGACGGCTCCGCCGATTACACGGCCTATCACGACCTGGAATGGGGCCGTCCCGTGGCCGACGACCGCGCCCTGTTCGAACAGCTGAGCCTGGAGGGTTTCCAGTCGGGCCTGAGCTGGCGGACCATCCTGAACAAGCGCGAGGCCTTTCGCCGCGGCTTTTCCGGTTTCGATCCGGCGCGCGTGGCCCGCTACGGTGAAAAAGAGATCCAGGTGCTGCTGGCCGATGCCGGCATCGTGCGCCACCGGGGCAAGATAGAAGCCGTGATCAACAACGCGGGCCGGGCGCTGGAAATGATCGAGCGCGTGGGCTCCCTGGCGGCATTCCTGTGGCGCTACGAAGCGCCGCGCAAGGCGCCGTCCAATCGCGGCGCGTCGGTGTCCGAGCAGTCGCAGGCCCTTTCCAAGGCGCTCAAGAAGCTGGGCTGGAAGTTCGTGGGGCCGACCACGGTCTATGCCTTCATGCAGTCTGTGGGCATGGTCAACGACCATGACCCCGGCTGCCATTGCCATGCCGCCTCGGAACGCGCGCGGCGGGAGTTCGCGCGTCCGGGGCAGACCGGCTGATCAGACCGGGTTCGCGGGCCCGGCCTGGCCGGGCAGGGCATAGCGGCCTTCTCGGTAGGCCCAGCTCGGCCACAGCGCGTGCGCCAGTGCCTCGCGCGCCAGCTCGGGATCCAGCGCCTCGGGCGTGTAGTCCTCGGGGGCGGTGTAGCGGTATTGCACCGGCGTCTTGCTGGGCGCCATCACCAGCAGCCGGTCTTCCTTCAGGTACCCATAAGTGTTGTCGTACTGCATGATGGCGCGGCCCGGCGTGCTGCGGGTGAGGTCGTGGCCGATCATGGGGTGCTCGGTGTCGACGCCGGTCAGCGACAGCAGGGTCGGCGCCAGGTCGATCTGGCTGATCAGGCGCTCGTCGCGCCGAGGCTCGATGCCGGCGCCCAGGATCACGGCGGGGATATGGAAGTGCCGCACCGGCACCAGGCTGGCGCCGAACACGCGCGAGTCATGGTCCGCCGCGACCAGGAATACCGTGTTTTCCCAATACGGCGAGGACTTGGCGCGCTCGAAGAAGCGCCCCAGCGCCCAGTCGGCATAGCGCACGGTGTTCTCCACGGTGGCCGGATTGCCGTCGACCTGGATGCGGCCGGCCGGGTACTCCCAGGGCGAATGGTTGGAGACGCTGAAGGCCAGCGTGAAAGTGGGCTGGTCGCCGTCTGCGCGCAGCAGCCGGTCCAGCTGGTTGAACATGTCTTCGTCCGATGCGCCCCAGGTGCCGACGAAGGCCGGATCCACGAAATCCGCGCGGTCCACGACCTGCTTGAAACCATTGCCCAGGAAAAAGCCCTTCATGTTGTCGAAGTGCGATTCGCCGCCGTAGATGAAGCGCGAGTGATAGCCGTGCCGGCCCAGCAGGTCGGCCAGCGAGAAGAAACCGCGCTGCGAGCGCGGCAGCTTCAGCACGGCCTGCGCCGGCGTGGGCAGGAATCCGGTGACGACCGCTTCCAGCCCGCGCACCGAGCGGGTGCCGGTCGCGTAGGCGCGGGTGAAGGCCCAGGACTCGCGGGCCAGGGCGTCGAGTTCGGGCGTCAGGTTGGCGCCGCCCAGCGCCGCGCTGTACTGGGCACCCAGGCTTTCCTCCAGGATGATCACCACGTTGAGCGGACGCTTCGTCTTGCGGGTCGCGGGTTGCGCGTGCAGGCTGGGATAGTCGGCGTTGGCGGGCGGGACGGGCAGGCCCGCCTGCCTGAGCACGCGTTCATGCATCTCGGCTTCGTCCATGTTGCCGTAGACGGCCGACGCGGATTTCTCGTTCTTCATGCTGTAGACGGCATAGAAGACGTTGTAGAGCGAGTTCAGCGCCAGCGTGTTGAGCATGCCGTCGGAGCTGTAGGCCACCGAGGACGGGTTCATGGGGCGGTGGCCCAGCGTGCCGCGGATGGACAGGATCACCACGGCCAGGATCGCCAGGCTGGCCAGCGGCATCTGCCACCAGCTGAGCGGCGCGTCGGGCGCGGCCGGCCAGAACAGGCGCAGCGCGCCCCAGCCGATCAGCGCCACCAGGGCCAGGCCGCCGACCAGCGCGGCCTTGTAGCCGCGCCAGAGCATGCCGGAGACCTCGCGCGGATGCTTCAGGTATTCGACGAACAGGCGGTTGGGGCGGGAGTCGTATTCCAGAATGAAGGCGGGCGAGGCGATTTCCAGGAAGGCCAGCAGGATGAAGCTGGCCAGGTACCACACGGCCGCCGCGTCGGCGGCGAACGAAAAATGGCCGAACCAGGGCGACAGCACGGCGGGCAGTGCCGCCATGACGGCGATCTGGTGCGCGTCGATGCGCAGGCCGCCCAGCATCAGCGGCAGCAGTCCGCCGGCATTGCGCACGCGCTGCCATTGCCACGCGGCCAGGGCCAGGCGGCTGAAAGTCAGCAGCGCGAACGCCGCTGCCACGAAAATCAAGGTTGAATGCCGCATCGGGCCTCCAGGTAGTTCTGCCATCCGTTCCTCGCGGAACGGGTCCATCCGGGTCGCGTAGTCCTGTCTTTTTGTAACTCCGCGCTCCATGCGCCTTCCGGCACGCGCCGTCTGCCCGAATCAGGCGCCGCAGCAAGCGCGGCGGCGCCGGCCGGGCTGCCGCGCCGGTTACGGCGAGCCCTTGACGCGTGCCAGGCCGGAAAAATCCATACACATTCTCGGGCCGGCAAGCTTAACCCGTCCGGCGGGTCGGGCTACCCTATAGGGGACTGAACGGGGCACAGGAGCGGCGACGGCCTGCCATCGTCGCGACGCCAAGGATAATAACCATGACACGCACAAGAAAAGTAGCGATCGGGGTTTTCGCCGTGATCGGCGTGGCCATCGCGGCCCTGGTGGCCGTCGTGGCGCTGTTCGACTGGAACCGCGCCAGGCCGATGATCAACGAGCGCGTCAGCGCCGCCATCGGGCGGCCCTTCGCCATCAACGGCGACCTGAGCGTGCGCTGGGCGCGCGAGCCGGATGAGGGTGGATGGCGCGGCTGGGTGCCGTGGCCGCACGTGAGCGCGCAGGATATCTCCGTCGGCAACGCGCCCTGGGCCAAGGCGCCGGCCTTCGCCACGCTCAAGCGCGGCGAGTTCAGCCTGTCGCCGCTGCCGCTGCTGAGCCAGCGCGTGGTCATCCGGCGCATACAACTCACCGAGCCTGCCGCCGACCTGGAGCGTCTGGCCGATGGCCGGGCCAATTGGCAGTTCACCATGCCCGACACCGGCGAGCCGTCGCCGTGGGTGCTGGACATCAACGAGATCGGTTTCGACAAGGGCCAGGTCGGCTTGCGCGACGAGATCCTCAAGGCGGATCTGACGCTGCAGGTGGATCCGCTGGGCAAGCCTGTTCCTTTCGCCGACGTGGCCGGCGCGGATTTCGCGCCGCAGGCGCCGGCTGATGGCGCGCCCGCCGCCGGATCCCCCGACGTCGCCGCCAGCCCCGCCGCGCGAGCGCCGTCCGGCGAGTCCACGCCGCGCGACTATGTGTTCGGCTGGAAGGTCTCGGGCAAGTACAAGGACCTGCCGGTCAAGGGCGAGGGCAAGGTCGGCGGCATGCTGGCCATGCAGGATGCGAGCCAGCCGTTCCCGGTGCAGGCGGATCTGAGCGTGGGCGGCACGCGCGCGGCGGTGGTGGGCACGCTGCGCGATCCGGCCAGCCTGGCCGCGCTGGACCTGCGGCTCAAGCTGTCGGGCGGATCGATGGCGCAGCTCTATCCGCTGACCGGCGTTACGCTACCCGACACGCCGCCTTACTCCACCGACGGCCATCTGGTGGCGCGGCTGCGGCGCCAGGGCGGCGCGGTGTTCGACTACAAGGACTTCAACGGCAAGGTCGGCAATAGCGACCTGCACGGCGACGTATCCTTCGCGCTGGGCGCGCCGCGCCCCAGGCTGACCGGCAAGCTCTCGTCCAAGCTGCTGCGCATGGCCGACCTGGGGCCGCTGATCGGCGTGCCCTCGGGCAAGGCGGCGCCGGCCCAGGACAAGGACAAGAGCGCGCCCGCCCGGCCGCCCGGCGGCAAGGTCCTGCCGACGCAGGCATTCCGCACCGATCGTTGGCGCGACATGGATGCCGATGTGGCGCTGGAAGCGGCCAGCATCATCCACGACAGCAAGCTGCCCCTGTCCGATCTCAGCGTCCACGTGGTCCTGCAGGACGGCGTGCTGACGCTGGATCCATTGAAGTTCGGCATGGCGGGCGGCAGCATGGCCGCGACGGCGCGCCTGGACGGCTCCGGAGCGCCGCTGTCCGGGCGGATCGAGGTGCATGCGCGGCGCCTGCGCCTGAAACAGCTCTTCCCGGCCTCGCCGTCCATGCAGAAGACGCTGGGCGAGCTTCATGGCGACCTGGCGCTGACGGGCTCCGGCAATTCCGTGGCGGCCCTGCTGGGCTCCGCGACCGGCGACGTGAAGATGCTGGTCAACGACGGCGTGATCAGCCGCAGCCTGATGGAGATCGCCGGCCTGAACGTGGGCAACTACGTCGTCTCCAAGCTGTTCGGCGACGACGAGGTGAAGATCAATTGCGGCGTGGCCGACCTGCAGATGAAGAGCGGCACGATGACGCCGCGCGTGTTCGTGTTCGATACCGAGAACGCGCTGATCGGCATCACGGGAACCGCCGACTTCAAGAACGAGAAACTGAACCTGGATATCACGCCAGACAGCAAGGGCTTCCGTCTCTTTTCCCTGCGATCCCCGCTATACGTGCAGGGCACGTTCGGCAAGCCGGACGTGGGCGTGAAGGCCTTGCCGCTGGCGGCGCGCGGCGCCGGCATGGTGGCGCTGGGCGTGCTGCTGACGCCGGCCGCGGGCCTGCTGGCCTTGATCGGTCCCAGCGCCGACGAGGGCAATTCCTGCGGCGCGCTGCTCAAACAGGCGAAAGGCGCGTCGGCGGCCGGCAAGGGCAAGTAGCGGCGGCGGGAGTCCGTCTTCAGGGCAGGGTGCTGCGCAGGCCGCCGCGCACGAGGTCGTCGGCGGCGGCCACGGCGTTGCGGCCATGGTTCTTGGCGTAATAGAGCGCCTGGTCCGCGCGCTGGTATACCGCCTCCAGCGTGGCGCCGTGCGTGGGATAGTGCGCCACGCCGGCCGACAGCGTGATCGGATGGGCCGACAGGTCGGGATTGGGCGAGGTCGCGATTTTCAGGCGCAGCCGGTGCGCCGCGGCTACCGCGGCGGCCATGGGCACGCCCGGCAGCAGCATCACGAATTCTTCGCCGCCCGCGCGGGCCAGCGTATCGCTGGCGCGGGCGCTGTCCGCCATCTGCCTGGCCAGCCTCTGTAGCGCCCGGTCGCCAGCGGCGTGGCCATAGCGGTCATTGATGTTCTTGAAGTGATCGATGTCGATGACCACGATGGCGACCGGCGTGTCCTCGGCCTGCAGCATCGCCATGGCTTCTTCCAGGCCGCGGCGGTTGAGCAGGCCGGTCAGCGTGTCGGTGGCGCTCTTGCGGCGCAGGTCGCGCATCTTGTGGTGCATGGACGCCAGGCCCATCAGCAGTGCGCGCTTGAGCTGGGTCGCCTCGAAGTACCAGGAGCGCACGCCGCGTATGCCGTCGGCGGAATCCAGGTCCTGCATGCGCTTGGCGAAGCCGGCAAGTTCGCCCAGCGGCTTGGCGATCAGCCTGGACAGCAGCCAGAGCGACGCGATGGACAACAGCAGCAGGGGCAGGGTGTTGCGGGCGGTGGCGAGCAGCAGGTCGCTCAGGGGCTGCAGCGTGCCCGCCACCGGTCGCTGTGCGATGAGGCTCCAGCCCGTGCTCGGCACCGGCGCATAGCCGGCCAGCATCTCGCGGCCCTGAGCGTCGACGAAGCGCAATTCTCCCGTCTCGCCGCGCAGCGCGGGCGCCAGCGCCTGCAGTTCGGCCGCCGGCTTGCCCAGCATGCTGCGGTCGCGGTCATAGATCAGTGTGCCGTTGCGGTCCATGACGCGCAGGACCGAGTCGTCGCGGTGGAAGTGCTGGCCCAGCAGGCGGTCCAGCACGTTGTCCTGGTACAGATACAGCGTGCCGGCGATATAGCCGATGTAGCGCTTGTCGGCCGAGAAGATCGGATGCGTGTAGAGAATGAGCCAGCGGCCGCTGCGGCCCTGGAACGGTTCGCTGATGGTGGGGCGCTGGGTCTGTATCGCGTCCTGCGCGGCCGTGCTGTGCATCTGCCGGCCCAGCAGGTCCGGCACGGAAGCCGAGGCTGACAGCACCTTGCCCTGCGGCGACACGATGAAGCTGGAGTTGAAATGGCCGAGCTGCGTTTCCTGGCGGCGGGTTTCCTCGGCCATCAGTTCCGGATGCGCCTGCATGTCCGCCAGCATCTCGGCGCTGAACGCCAGATAGCGGCGCAGGTCGTTCAGGAAATACTCGGTGGTCGCGGCCAGCTTGGATGCATAGGCGCGGTTGTCTTCCTGCGCGTTATGCAGCAGCAGGTCGCGCTGCACGAGATAGCTGGCGTGCAGGCCGCCCGCCAGCACCAGCATGATCGACAGCAGGCTGATCCAGAGGATGAGGCGCCGCAGGTCGATGCGGATCATGGCGCCGTTCTTCAATAGGGGGCGTGGTCCGGAGGCGGGACGCCGGCCAGCGCGTCCCAGGAGCACATGGCCTGCCGCGCCACGGCCTGCAGCGTCTTGCGGCTGGCGCCGTCGCGCGCCTGGATGGACATGCCGTGCAGCACCGTGGTGTAGAACGCGGCCAGTCCTTTCAGGTCCGCGTCGTCAGGCAGTTCGCCGCCGGCCGCGCCCTGGTTCAGCCGCGCCAGGATGCGGGCCTGCATCTCGCGCCGGCCTTCACACAGGAACTCGCCGATGCCGGGCGGGCTAACCGTGCCCGCCGGCGCGCCCAGCACGATCATGCAACCGGGAGGCAGGCCGGGCGTGGTGAAACGCTCGGCCGCTGCCAGCAGCATGCCCTGCATGGCGTCGCGGGCGCTGGGCGCGTTCTGCAGCGCCTGGCGCGCGGCGCCGCCGTCGGTCTGGCGGTACAGCTCGACGGCCTCGCGGAACAGCGCTTCCTTCGAGCCGAACGCGCCATAGAGACTGGGCGAGTTGATGCCCATCGCCGCCGTGAGGTCGGTCAGCGATGCGCCTTCATATCCTTTCGACCAGAAGACCTCCATGGCCTTGCGCAAGGCCTGGTCGCGGTCGAAGTTGCGGGGGCGTCCTCGTTCTGCCATGCGTGCGATTTTAAGCTGGCGCAGTATTTTGTGTTGATCGATAAGAAAATCATTGACGCCAGCGAGGCGGGGCGGCGATGATATTTGTATTAATCACTACAAATTAAGGTGTCTCCATGCGAAATCTCCAGGGCAAAGTGGCGTTCGTGACCGGCGGCAGCCGCGGCATCGGCGCCGCCATCGTCCGGCGGCTGGCGGCCGACGGCGCGGACGTGGCCTTCACCTATGTCAGCGCATCGTCGGCCGGCAAGGCCGGCGAATTGGTCGCCGAAATCCAGGCCGGCGGCGGCAGGGCGCTGGCCATCCAGGCGGATGCGGCAGACGCGGATCAGCTGCGCCGCGCCGCCGAACGAGCGCTGGATGAGCTGGGGCCGGTCGACGTGCTGGTCAATAACGCCGGCGTGTTCATCGCCGGCGATCTGGCGCAGGCCAGCCTGGACGACTACGAGCGCACGATGGCCGTCAACGTCCGCGCGCCCTTCGTCGCCGTGCAGGCGCTGCAGCCGTCCATGCCCAACGGCGGCCGCATTATCAACATCGGCAGTTGCCTGGCCGAGCGCGCCGGCCGCGCCGGCGTGACGATCTATGCCGCCAGCAAGTCCGCCTTGCTCGGCCTGACGCGCGGGCTGGCGCGCGACCTGGGACCGCGCGGCATCACCGTCAATGTGGTGCATCCAGGGCCGATCGACACCGACATGAACCCGGCCGACGGCGAGCGCGCCGGCGACATGGTGGCGGTGCTGTCCTTGCCGCACTATGGTGAAACCCGGGACATCGCCGGTATGGTCGCCTTCCTGGCCGGCCCTGATGGGCGCTATGTCACGGGCGCGAGCCTCGCGGTGGACGGGGGATTCGCGGCCTGAGAGGAAATTTTCTTGAGAGCGACTTGCACGATTCAAAAAAGCTCTCTATAATCTTTCTTCTTCGCTACTCACACATCAGCGACAGCGAATCGCAGCAGAAACCGCAAGGGGTCTGAGTGATTGATAAGTGAGTTTGCGTCGGGCTGTTAGCTCAGTTGGTAGAGCAGCGGACTCTTAATCCGTAGGTCGAGTGTTCGAGCCACTCACAGCCCACCAGAATACCGAAGGCCGTTGACGAATCCGTCAACGGCCTTTTTGTTTTCGCGGCCTACCTAGGCTGGCGTAGCCTGCGCCACCCGTCAGCATTCCCACCTATACCCCCACGTTCATTTCCGGCATTTCAACCGTCACGGTCAACGTCGTCGGCAATGGCAATGGCAATTGCGACGATGGGGGCTGCCGCTATTCCCACAGCGGGCGTGCATGGGCGTGACAGAGGGCCGCATTGGCCCGGGACAAGCGCCTGTCATATTCATCGTCCAGAATCGGGCGGGACAGGTATGTGCCTGCAAGACAACAGCGCGCCCGGCGCGCCATGGGGGGCTACATGGATAACGCACTCGAACGCGACGGCGTGGCCGCGCTGGAGCGGCAACTGCGCCTGCAGGCGGATCTGATCGACAGCCTGGACGAAGAGCTGGAGCTGGAACTGGACGATCGCCGGCTGGACGGCGAAGATACCTCCGACGAAGACTGGCGCGCCAATCGCCAGCGCTATTTCCGTGAACTGCTGCGCCTGCAGGGCGAGCTGGTCAAGCTGCAGGACTGGGTGGTGCACTCCGGCCATCGCCTGGTCGTGCTGTTCGAGGGGCGCGATGCCGCAGGCAAGGGCGGCGTCATCAAGCGCATCACGCAGCGCCTGAATCCGCGCGTATGCCGCGTGGCCGCGCTACCGGCGCCGACCTCGCGCGAGCGCACGCAATGGTACTTCCAGCGCTATTCGGCGCATCTGCCCGCCGCGGGCGAGATCGTGCTGTTCGACCGCAGTTGGTACAACCGCGCGGGCGTGGAACGGGTCATGGGCTTTTGTAATGATGCCGAGTACGAGGAGTTCTTCCGCTCCGCGCCCGAGTTCGAGAAGATGCTGGCCCGCAGCGGCATCCAGATCATCAAGTACTGGTTCTCGGTGTCGGACAACGAACAGGAAGCCCGCTTCGAGAGCCGCATCAACGATCCGCTCAAGCAATGGAAGCTGAGCCCGATGGACCTGGAGAGCCGCCGCCGCTGGGAGGCATACACGCAGGCCAAGGAAGTCATGCTGGAGCGCACTCACATCCCTGAGTCGCCCTGGTGGATAGTGCGGGCCGACGACAAGAAAAAGGCCCGCCTGAACTGCATCACCCACCTGTTGGACCAGGTGCCCTATCTGCCGGTGGATCACCCGGAAGTGCAGTTGCCGGAGCGCGTGCATCACGAGGACTACCTGCGCCATCCCGTGCCCGAGCACATGTTCGTGCCGGACCGCTATTGAACTGGCCGGCGCCTGTCTTCCGACTGTCACATTCCGGCGTCACCATCCCGATCCCAGGGCGGGCCGCAACGGCCCGCCATCGCTACGCCATGAGCGCGGATCATGATGACGACATCGACGGCAGCCGGCTATGAATCCGACATCTCGGGCCTGATCTGCGCTTTCCGCTTCACACCGGACGGTCCCGGCGCCGAACTTGATCCGCAGACGCTGGAGCAGCGACTGGCGGACAGCGCGAACGAATCGGAAGAGGGCGATTTCCTCTGGCTGCACATGAACCTGTCCCAGGCCGGCTGTGTGCGCTGGCTGCGGGCGCATCTGGAACTGTCGGACGCCTTCATCGCCATGCTGGGCGAGGCGGCCCATTCGACGCGCATCGAGCAGCAGGAGCGCGCGCTGGTTGCCGTGTTCAACGACGTGATCTTCGATTTCGAGCGCACGCCGGCCCAGGTGGCCACGCTGTGGGTCTGCGCAAGGCGCAAGCTGCTGGTCACGCTGCGCCACAAGCCGTTGCGCTCGCTGGACCGGCTGCGCGAGCATGTGCGCCGGGGCGAGCGCTTCCGTTCTCCGGCCGAGCTGCTGGCGCACCTGATGCGGGATCAGGCCGACCTGATGACCGAGATCGTGCGCAAGGCCAGCCTGGATGTGGACGGGATCGAGGACCGCTTCCTGGCCGCGCATGCGGGACCGGCGCGGGTGGACCTGGCGGCGACGCGCCGGGTGCTGGTGCGGTTGCAGCGCACGCTGGCCCCCGAGCCGGGCTCGGTGTTCCGCCTGCTGGCGCGTCCGCCGGCCTGGCTGCAGCCGCGCGACGTGCAGGAGCTGCGCGAATCGACGGAAGAATTCTCCGTCGTGCTGGGCGACATGGCGGGCCTGATCGAGCGCATCAGGCTGCTGCAGGAAGAGATCGCGGCGCGCCTGCAGGAACAGAACAACCGCACGCTGTTCACGCTGACGCTGGTCACGGTGCTGGCCCTGCCCATCAACATCATGGCCGGCCTGTTCGGCATGAACGTGGGCGGCATCCCGCTGGCGGAGGACCGTGGCGGTTTCTGGATCATCTGCGCGCTGGTGGCGGTGTTCACCGCGGCGGTGGCCTGGGTGGCGCACCGCCGACGCCTGCGCTGACTGCCCGCTAGAGCCGCCGGCAGACCGCCTCGGCGAACTGGCGCGTGCCGGCCGTGCCGCCCAGGTCGCGCGTGGCCACCTTGTCGGCGTTGATGGTGGCGGAGATGGCCTGTTTCAGCCGCTGGGCGTCGCCGGCACGGCCCACATGCTCCAGCATCATGGCGGCGGCCAGCATCAGCGAAATCGGATTGGCCACGCCCTTGCCCGCGATGTCGGGGGCCGAGCCATGCACCGCCTCGAAGATGGCCGCGTCCCTGCCGAAGTTCGAGCCGGGCGCCATGCCCAGGCCGCCGACCAGGCCGGCCAGCTGGTCGGACAGGATGTCGCCGAACAGGTTGGTGCACAAGAGCATGTCGAAGCGCCAGGGATTGAGCACGAGCTGCATGGCGCAGGCGTCCACGATCATGTCGTCCATCTCGACCCGGCCCTCGTACTCCTTGGCGACATGCTTGCAGGCCTCGAGGAACAGGCCGGTCAGCGCCTTGAGAATGTTGGCCTTATGGACCACGGTGATTTTCTTGCGGCCATGCCGGACCGCGTACTCGAACGCGAAGCGGGCAATGCGCTCGCTGCCTTCGCGCGTATTCATGCCGGTGCAGACGGCCGCCGCGTGCGGATCGTTGCCCTGCGGGATGTAGAACTCGTGCGCGACATAGAAGCCGCCCAGGTTTTCCCGGATCAGCACCAGGTCGATATTCTCGTAGCGGCCGGGCACGATGGTGTTGACCGGGCGGACGTTGCCGAACAGCTCGAATTCCTCGCGCAGGCGCACATTGGATGAGCGGAAGCCCGTGCCGACGGGCGTGGTCAGCGGCCCCTTCAGCGCCAGCCGGCGCTCGCGGATGCTGGCCAGCGTGGCGGCCGGCAGTGGATCGCCCGCGCTGGCGACGCCGGCCATGCCGGCCTGCTGCACGTCCCAGTCGAACGGGCTGCCCAGGGCGTCCAGCACCTGCACGGTGGCTTCGACGACTTCCGGGCCGATGCCGTCTCCGGGTATCAGGGTTGCGGGGATACGGGACGGAGAAGTCGGGTTCATGGCATCACCTTGGTAGTTCGACCGGAGCAGTCGTCCGGGCATTTTTACCATGGCGACACGGCGGCGAGGCCGCGTCCTGCCGGCCCGGCGGTTGGCCGGGAGGGCGCGCTGCCGTTAAGTCCAACCTAAATGTCGGTTGCATGGAGACTGAATCACAGCGGGGGCGCGGCTTCTTATAGTGATTGCTTCCGCAGTTTTCCGGAGTGTCCTTTCCATGTCTGTTACGAACACCGGCGCCAGCCCCGTCCATCCTCGTCCCGATGCCGGGAACGGTTTTCCCCAGGCGGTGCTGTTCGACCTGCTGACCGCCTTGCTCGATTCCTGGACGGTCTGGAACGCCGCCGCCGGTTCGGAGCCGCAGGGACGCGCGTGGCGCGCGGAGTACCTGCGCCGCACCTATGGTTGCGGCGCCTACCTGCCCTATGAGCAATTGGTGGCCGAGGCCGCCGAGGCGGTCGGCCTGCCCGCTTCCGCGCCTGCCGCGCTGGAGGCGAACTGGGGGCTGCTGCCGGCCTGGGACGGCGCGCGCGAGCTGCTGGCGGCGCTGCGTCCGCATAGCCGGCTGGGCGTGGTCACCAACTGCTCCAGGGCGCTGGGACATCGCGCCGCCGCGCTGCTGGGCGTGGACTGGGACGTGGTCGTGACGTCGGAAGAGGCGGGCTACTACAAGCCGGATCCGCGGCCTTACCAGCTGGCGCTGGCGCGGCTGGACGTGCAGCCCGGGCGCGCCGCCTTCGTCGCGGGCTCCGGCTACGATCTGTTCGGCACCAGCCGCGTGGGCCTGCGGACCTATTGGCACAACCGCGTCGGCCTGGCGCTTCCGCCCGGCGCGCCCGAGCCGGAACGCCAATCGCCGGGCCTGGCCGAGGCGCTGCCGTGGCTGGCGCGCTTTGGCGCCTGAAAGCCTGCCGGCGCTCGGCATCGGCCGGCCGCAGTCGGTCGCAAGGACGAGAGCGGCCTCTACAAAATGTTGCGCGCGGCTCCGGCGCGCTTGCTAGCATGGATCAGCCGGAATCTCCCGGCTGATCCGACGGGTAAGTGGAGGTTGTCATGAACTCAAGAACAATGTTCAACCGTATCGCTGTGGTCGTTGTTTCGGGAGGGCTGCTGGCGGGCTGCGCCACGCAGCAGCAGAACAATACCGCCATAGGCGCGGGCGCGGGCGCGGCGGTGGGCGCGGGCCTGGGCGCTCTGATCGGCAATGGCAAGGGCGCCGCGATCGGCGCGGGCATCGGCGCCGTGGCGGGCGGCCTGGTCGGCTACAACTGGAAGGTCGTGAAGGACGATGTGCAGAAGTCCGGCGCGTCCTCGCTGGGGATCGACGTGGTCGAAATGCCCGACGGCAGCCTCAAGGTCAATATCCCCAGCAATGTCTCGTTCGATACCGACAAGACCCAGCTCAAGCCGGCGCTGCTGCCCGTGCTGGATTCCGTGGCGCGCTCGCTCAATCAGCACCAGGAGCTGCGCGCCAAGGTCGTCGGCCATACCGACAGCACCGGGGCGATGGCGCATAACCAGACCCTGTCGGTCAACAGGGCCAAGAGCGTGACCGACTACCTGGCGCGCCAGGGCGTGGCCGCCGGCCGCCTGTCGGTCGAGGGGCGCGGGCCGAACGATCCGATCGGCGACAATGCCACCGCCGAGGGGCGCGCGGCGAACCGGCGGGTGGAGATCTACCTGTACGCCATTAAGCAATAGGCGCGGCCGCGGTCCGGCGAGCGAGGCGGCGGGCGCGGGGCGCCGCCGCCTTGAGCCATTTGATAGCCAGGAGTCCATCATGAGCATGTTTCCGCCCGCGCGCATCGGCGCCCAGATCGCGGTGGCCGCGTTGAGCGGCTGGCAGGCCGTTGCCGAGCGCGACGCCATCGAGAAACGCTACCGCTTCGCCAACTTCAATGCCGCCTTCGCCTTCATGGCGCGCGCCGCCATGTTCGCGGAAAAGCTGGACCATCATCCGGAATGGACCAACGTCTACAACCGGGTGGATGTGCTGCTGACCACGCATGACGCGGGCGGTGTCACCGAGCTGGATGTGCGCATGGCGCAGTTCATGGACGAGGCGGCGCAGCAGCTGGGCGCCACGGCGCCGAAGGCGGCGTGAAGGGCCGGCTCCAGGCGGGGCCGGAATGGGCGCGGGGGCCGCGCCCGGCGGGGGCGATCAGTTGCGCACGTAATAGATGCGCATGGCCTGCTGCTTCTGCGCGCCGTCCATCACGCGCAGCACCACGACCTTGGGCGTGAAGCCCTCGGGCAGCTTGAGCTGGCCGAGCGCGTAGTCGTAGCGGTCCACGTTCAGCGTCGGGCCTTCCGGCGTGATGGTGGCGACGCGGCCATTGGGATAGCTGCCGTCGATGGAGAAGGTCAGCGTGCCCTTGAACGGCGCGCCCTGGCGCTCTTCGCGCATCACCAGCACCTGGAAGTCGAGCAGGCCGGGCGCGCGCTTGAACGTGGCCGAGCGGATGCCCAGGTTGCCGCCGCGCGGGTCGGGCGGCATGGCGTCCTGGAACAGCACCAGTTCCTTGTTCAGCGCGTCGATCTTGCTGCGGGCCTCGGCCAGGTCGGACGTGAGCTTTTCATGGCCGGTCTTGTTGGCGTCGCGCTGCTGGGTGGTTTCTTCCAGCTGGGACTGCAGGCGCTGGCGTTCCAGGTTGGCGGCGCTGAGTTCGCTGTGCAGCTGTTCGGATTGCTCCACCGTCAGGCGCTGCGGGCCGTAATTGGTCTGCAGGAAAAGCACGCCGCCGGCGCCCAGCCCGATGCCCACCAGAAGCAGCACCAGCCAGCGCGGCATGCGCCGCGTGCGTTGGCCCGGCTGATAGACGGAGGGCTTGAATACGGCCCGTTGCGATTTTCCAAACATCCCCAAATTCCTAGAAAAACTCTGCGACGTATGCGGCAGGCGCGCCTGAGGCGCGCCAAAGCGTCAGAGGATACCCCGCCAGCGAGGGTGGTTGGGCGCGCGGACAAGCCTGGTTGCGCACCTTGATATTGTGAAATATGTGGACGTCAGCAGGGCTTGCCGCCGAGTTCGGCGTCCAGCTCGGCCAGCCGTTCCGGCGTGCCGACGTCGGTCCACCTGCCCGTGTGGCGCGCGCCCCGCACTGCGTTGCGCGCCATGGCCTGGCGCAGCAGGGGGGCCATCCGGGCCGCCGTGCCTCGGGCCAGGCCCGCGAACAAGCCAGGATGGTAGACGCCGATGCCGGAGAAGGTCAAACGCGGGCCGTCGCCATCATGGACCCGTCCGTCCGGTTCCAGCACGAAATCGCCGTTTGGGTGGTGCTGGGGGTTGTTCACCAGCAGCAGCCAGGCGCTGTCCGGCTTCAGGTCGGCGGCCAGGGCGTGGGCGGCGTCCGGCTGCCAGTCGCACCAGACGTCGCCGTTGACCACCAGGAAGGGCGCGTCGCCCAGCAGAGGCAGCGCCTGGACGATGCCGCCGGCGGTTTCCAGCGCCGTCTGTTCGGGCGAATAGCGTATGCGCACGCCGTGGTTCGATCCGTCGCCCAAGGCCTGTTCGATTTCGTGGCCCAGCCAGGCGTGGTTGATGACGATGTCCCGGATGCCGGCTGCGGCCAGGCGCCGCAGGTGCCAGACGATCAGGGGTTGGCCGCCCGCCGGCAGCAGGGGCTTGGGCAGCCGGTCGGTCAGCGGGCGCATGCGCTCGCCGCGGCCCGCGGCCAGGATCATGGCCCGCATCAGAACGTGTACCCGACTTTGGTTTCGTGGCCGTCCAGCGAGTCCAGCAGGCGCAGCAGGGGAGTGAACACGCCGTAGCGCTGCGCCACCTGCCGCACATAGCCGTTCACGCGGGGCATGTGGTCCAGGTAGTGCTTCTTGCCGTCGCGGTGGTTCAGGCGTGCGAACACGCCCAGGATGCGCAGGTTGCGCTGCAGGCCCATCCATTCATAGGCGCGGTGGAATTCGGCGAAGTCGGCATCCACCGGCAGGCCGGCGGCGCGCGCCATTTCCCAGTAGCGGATCGCCCAGTCCAACTGCTGGGGCTCTTCCCAGGTGGTGCGGGCGTCGGTCACCAGCGAGGCCAGGTCATAGGTGATGGGGCCCGCCAGCGCGTCCTGGAAATCGATGATGCCGGGATTGGGGCCATATTGAGGCTGGTCGCAGACCATGAGATTGGGCGAATGGTAGTCGCGATGGACCAGGACCGTGGGCTGTCCGCCGTTGCTGGCGGACAGCAGCGCGAAGATCTTCTCCAGTGCGCTGCTCATCTTGTCGTCCAGCGTCACGCCGTGATGCCGGCTCACGTACCATTCCGGGAAGAGCGTGAGCTCCTGCGCCAGTCGGGCCGTATCGTAGGGCGCCAGGCCGGTGACCGGCGCCTGCTGCATCTTGACCAGGGCGGCCAGGGCTTCGCGGTACAGGGTCTGCAGCTCGCGGTCGCCGATGCCGGCGCGGATGCGCTCGACGTAGTTCTGCTGGCCCAGGTCGGACAGCAGCAGCAGCCCCTGGCCGAGGTCCTGCTCCAGCACGGCAGGCACATTCAGGCCGACGCCGCGCAGCAGCCCGCCCACATGCAGGAATGGGCGGCAGTCTTCGTGCTCGGGCGGGGCATCCATGACGATCAGCGTCCGGTCGCCCGCGTCCAGCCTGAAATAACGGCGGAAGCTTGCGTCGGCGGAAGCCGGGCGCAGGGTGTCCACGGCCAGGTTCAGGGAGGCGGGCAGGCCGGTCAGCCAGTTGCGGATCTGCGTCAGGCGGGGGTCTAGAGGGGTTTTCAAGAAAGATCCGTGTGGGAAGGACGATATTGCGGAATTTTGCGCCCGGCGCACATAAGTCTGGGCGCGTGGCGCGGCTTCTCTATAATACCGGGTCATTTCCGTTGGCTTTGGCTCCCTGCGAGCGCCAGTGCCGGCTTCTTCCATCGTCGATAAGGGCTTTTTTCACTCGTGCGCAAGGTTCGGTGGTTGATCCTATCTGCTGTCAGCGTTGCCGGGGCCGCTCAGGCCCAGGGCAGCCAAGGGACGGCCGCGTCAGCAACGCCCGCCGCTTCGGCGCCCGTGCTGCGCACGTCCCCCGGCCTGAGGCTGCACAGCCTGCCGGACGGCAATATTCCCGCTTATCTCGAAGCCGATTCAATCGACGGCGATCCGGACTCCGACCTGACCCTGACCGGCAACGCGCAGGTGCGCCGTATCGACGGCGTCATCAAGGGCGACCGCATCAATTACCGCAAGGACAGCGGCGAGGTCGACGTCGAGGGCAGCGCGCGCATGATGCGCGACGGCACCCTGGTGACCGGTCCGCGGGCCAAGTTCAACGTCGACAAGTACACGGGCGAGATCGAGAAGCCGAATTTCTGGATGGGCGCCACCGGCGGCTTCGCCATCGCCGAGCACGCGGATATCTTCAGCAAGTCGCAGATGCGGCTGCACACCGTGACCTACAGCGGCTGCAACTGCGAGAAGCCGTCGTGGTACATCAAGGCCACCACGGTCGACGTCGATTTCGACGAGAACGAAGGCGTGGCGCGCAACGGCGTGCTGTATTTCAAGGACGTGCCGATCCTGGCCTCGCCCTACATGACCTTCCCGGTCAAGAAGGAGCGCAAGTCGGGCTTCCTGGTGCCGACCTACGGGACGACCAGTCAGGGCGGCCTGGACATCTCTATACCGTATTACTTTAACCTGGCGCCGAACTACGACCTGACCTTGCAGCCGCGGTATTTTTCCAAGCGCGGCACACAGCTGGGCGGCGAGTTCCGCTATATGGGGTGGGCCTACAACGGCACGCTGGTTGGCACATACCTGCCGAACGACCAGGTCCGCGACCGGGATCGCTGGATGTTCCGTTGGACGCACCAGCAGGTATTGGGCAATGGCTTTTATACCGATTGGGATTACGCCAAGGTTTCGGACAACAACTACTTCCGCGATATTTCCCAACTGGGCCTGAACCAGGCTTCCACGACCTACCTGCCGCAGCGCGGCCGGGTCGGTTGGAGTTCGAATTACTGGAGTACCTACGTCCAGGTCTACAAGTATCAGACCCTGCAGGATCCGGACGCGCCGCTGATTCCGCCCTACGACAAGGTGCCTGAACTCTATCTGCGCGGCGCACGCTACGATTGGGGCGGCTTTGACGTCGACTGGACGTCCACCGCCGTGCGTTTCCGCCAGCCCCTGGTCAGCTCGGTGCGCTATGGTCCGGATGGCGATCGCCTGCAGTCCTATCCCACGATTTCCTATCCGATCGTCCGGCCGGGCTGGTTCATCGTGCCCAAGGCAGGCGTGAATTTCACGCAGTACCAGACGAATTGGTATCGCACCGATTGGCCCGGCATGCCCGGGTCGTCGAATTTCCCGCGCGGCGCGTCGCGCACGGTGCCGATCTTCTCGGTGGATGCCGGTCTGGTGTTCGACCGTGAAACCACGCTGTTCGGCAAATCGTCCATTCAGACGCTGGAGCCGCGGCTGTACTATCTCAGGGTGCCGTACCGGGATCAAAGCCGCTTGCCGGTGTTCGACACATCGCTGGCCGATTTCAGTTTCTCGCAGGCGTTCGAAGAGAATACGTACTCCGGCGGCTGGGACCGCATCGCGAACGCGGATCAGGTGACGGCGGCATTGACGACGCGCTGGCTGGATGCGAACACCGGGTTCGAGCGCCTGTCCCTGTCGGCGGCTCAACGCATCTACTTCGAGAACCAGAAAGTCACGCTGCCCAATGAGACGCCGCGCAACAACGTGCGGTCGGACTTCCTGGTGGCCGCCAGCGCTGCCCTGACCGACACGTTGAGCACCGACTTGGCCGCTCAATACAATCCCTATGACAATCGCTGGTCGCGCGCCTTGGTGAGCACGCGCTGGTCGCCTCAGCGGCTGACGACGGTCGCGTTGTCCTATCGTTACCAGCGCGACCCGCAGCCCGGGGTCTATTACCAGCCGCAGGGCCAGAACCAGGTCAGCTTGGCCGTGCAGTGGCCGTTCACGAAGCGCTGGTATGGCGTGGGCCGGGTCGATTATTCCCTGCGCTCCGGGCCGAGCTCGACCGTGGCGAACCTGAACGACTCTCCCCGCGTCACCCAGGCCATCGCAGGTCTGGAATACAAGGGTGATTGCTGCTGGGTGGGCCGCGTGGTCTACCAGCGTTACGCGGTGTCGGCCAAGGACGCCAACTCCGCCGTGTTCTTCCAGCTTGAGTTGACCGGCCTGGGTTCCCTCGGAACCGACCCGATGACCCTGCTGAACAGAAGTATCCCCGGCTACAGCCGCATTACCCCGCCTGTGCCGAACGGGACCACATTTGAAAGGTATGAATGATGCGTAGGTTGCACTCCTTGCGCCGCCTGTCCGGCAGCGCCTTGCTGTTGGCCCTTTGCGCCGGCTTGCCGGCTGCTCATGCGGCGGAGTCCGCTGGCAAGGGCGGCGGCAAGCCCGCCGCCGCGCAAAAAAGCGCGGCGCCCGCGCAGTCCGAGCAGTTCGTCGATGGCATTGCCGCCGTCGTCGACAAGGACGTGATCACGCTGCGCGAACTGCATGAAGCGTCGCTGCGCATCGCCGGCGACCTGAAGGCGCGCGGCATCCAGGTGCCTGACGGCCAGACGTTGCAGCACCAGGTGCTGCAGCGTCTCATCATGGAACGCGTGCAGCGCCACGAGGCCGACCGCATGGGCATCCGCGTGGATGACGCGCAGGTGGACCAGGCCACCCAAGCCATCGCGGCGCGCAACAAGATCGGCGTGGACCAGCTGCGCAAGGAAATCGAAAAATCGGGCGTGTCCTGGGATAGCTATCGCAAGTCCCTGCGCGACGAGATCCGCATGGACCGCCTGCGCCAGCGCGCCGTCGATTCCAACATCGTGATTTCGGACGCGGAAGTCGATGCCTTCCTGCGCGACCAGCGTCGCAACCCGGCGTTCGCCGCGCAGACGCAGGCCGAATCCCAGCCTCAGCCGCAGGCGCAGCCGGAACCCGTGCCGGAGCAGGCGGCGGCGCCCAGCGGGCCGATGCTGTATGCGCTCGCGCAGATCCTGGTGCGTGTGCCTGAAGGTTCATCGCCTGAGCAGTTGACCGCGTTGCGCAAGAAGGCCGAGGGCCTGCTGGCCCGCGCCAAGCGCGGCGACGATTTCGCCAGCCTCGCGGCCGCGTCCTCCGACGGTCCCGAGGCGCTGCAGGGCGGCGTCATGGGCGTGCGTCCGCTGGACGGCTGGCCCGACCTGTTCGTCAAGGCGGTCGGCAATCTGCAGAAGGGCCAGGTCAGCGCCCTGATCCAGAGTGGCAACGGCTTCCACATCATCAAGGTGCTGGACCGCGGCACCGCGCAGCCGGCTCCGGCCCGCACCGCCCGCGCGCCCGCGCCTGCCCAAGCGCCGCAGCCGAAGTCCCAGCCGCAGCGCGCGCAGCCGCCGGCATCCACGCAGGTCACGCAAACCCGCGCGCGCCACATCCTGATCAAGACGTCCACGGTCATGAGCGACCAGCTGGCGCGTCAACGCCTGGAACAGGTGCGCCAACGCCTGGTGGCGGGCGATGCCAAGTTCGAAGACATGGCGCGTCAATATTCGCAGGACTCGACCGCGCCGCAGGGCGGTGAGCTGGGTTGGCTGAATCCCGGCGAAACCGTGCCGCCGTTCGAATCGGCGATGAATGCGTTGCAGCCTGGCGAAATCAGCCAGCCGGTGCAATCGCCGTTCGGCTGGCACCTGATCCAGGTCGAGGAGCGCCGCCAGCATGACGCGACCGACGAAATGGCGCGCATGAAGGCCCGCCAGATCCTGTTCGAGCGTCGCGCCCAGCCCGCCTTCGAGGATTGGCTGGACCAGTTGCGCGCCCAGGCCTACGTGGATAACCGCCTGGAAAAGCAACAGCGCATCCAACAGAACAACCGCTAGGCCGCTCATGTCTCAACACCAGGCGCGCAAGCGCTTTGGCCAGAACTTCCTGACCGACGACAGCGTCGTCGAGTCCATCGTCCGGGCGGTCGCGCCCGCCCGTGGCGATGCGGTGGTTGAAATCGGGCCCGGCCTGTCCGCGCTCACCCGGCCGCTGCTGGAGCGGCTGGATCGTCTCACGGTGGTCGAGATCGATCGCGATCTGGCCGCGCGGCTGCGCAAGCAGTTCGAGGCCGACCGCCTGACGGTGGTCGAGGCCGACGCGCTGACCGTGGATTTCGCGCAGTTCGGCCCCGGACTGCGCGTGGTCGGCAATCTGCCGTACAACATCTCCAGCCCGCTGCTGTTCCACCTCATGGCCTCGGCCGACCACATCCGCGACCAGCATTTCATGCTGCAACGGGAAGTGATCGACCGCATGGTGGCCGAGCCCGGCTCCAGCGACTACAGCCGCCTGTCGGTGATGCTGCAATCGCGCTACCGCATGCACAAGCTGTTCGACGTGCCGCCCGAGGCCTTCGACCCGCCGCCCAAGGTGGTGTCGGCGGTCGTGCGCATGATGCCCCTGCCCGGGGACCGCCTGCGTCCCGTCAGCGCCAGGGCGTTCGAGACGGTGGTGGCGCGGGCGTTTTCCCAGCGTCGCAAGATGCTGCGCCGCGTGCTGGCGGACTGGGCGCCCCAGGTGCCCTGGGAAGCGCTGGACATCGCGCCCACGGCGCGCGCCGAGGACGTGTCGGTGGACCGGTATATCCGCCTGTCCGACGCGCTGGTCGCGGCGGGCGTGCTGCAGGCCGGCTGAGCGCCTGACCCTTTCTTCACCATACTGGCTCCCTTGATTGCCGGCCTGCCGCAAGCGCGGCAGCCGGCGCTCTGCGCTACAGCATGCGCTTCTGCGCGGCCATCCATAGCTGCATCACGTCGCGCGCGCGATCGTGCAGCAGGCGTTCGGCGTCGTTGAGTGCCTGCTGCAGCGTGATGGGGCCGGGCGCGAGGCTGAACGCCGCGCTGATGCCGCAGGCGTGCAGGGCCTCATAGCCTTCGCCCAGCGAGCCGGCCAGGGCCACCACGGGCACGCCTGCCTGCCGGGCGATCCGGGCGACGCCGGCCGGCGTCTTGCCGCGCAGCGTCTGCGCATCCATCCGGCCTTCGCCGGTGAACACCAGCGTGGCGCCTTCCACGGCTTGCGCCAGTCCGCCCAGCTCGGCCACGATGTCCACGCCGGGGCGAAAGCGCGCGTCCAGGAATGCCTTGGCCGCGAAGCCCAGGCCGCCCGCGGCGCCCGCGCCGGGCGCATCGCGATGGTCGACCCCCAGGCTGCGCGCGCAGATGTCGGCAAAACGTTCCAGCGCCTGGTCCAGCTCATGCACCTGTGCGGGCGTCGCGTCTTTCTGCGGACCGAATACGTGCGACGCGCCCTGCGGACCGCAGAGTGGATTGTCCACGTCGCTGGCCACGTCGATGCGCGCGCCGGCCAGCCTGGGGTCGAGTCCTTGGACATCGATGGAGGCGATCCGCGCCAGCGCGCCGCCGCCAGGCGGCAGGCTGTGCCCCTCGGCGTCCAGCAGCCGCGCGCCCAGCGCGGTCAGCATGCCGGCGCCGGCGTCGTTGGTGGCGGAGCCGCCCAGGCCCAGGATGATGTGACGCGCGCCGGCGTCGAGTGCAGCCAGGATCAGCTCGCCCACGCCGTGGCTGCTGGCGCGCATCGGGTCTCGGCGCGCCGGCGCGATCAGCTCCAGGCCGGAAGCGGCGGCCATTTCGATGATGGCCGTGCCGTCCGCCAGCATGCCCCAGACCGCGTCGACCTTGTGGCCCAGCGCATCGTTCACGGTCTGCATGCGCGCTTCGCCCGAGGCCGCGGCGAGCACCGCCTCGACCGTGCCCTCGCCGCCATCGGCCATGGGCACGCAGACAGTCTGCGCGCCGGGAATAGCGGCTTTCACGCCGCGGGCGATGGCCTCGGCCGCGGCTGGCGCGGAAATGCTTTCCTTGAACGAGTCGGGTGCGATGACGATTTTCACGATGCGGACAAGCCTGGTCAGGATAGGTGGCGTTCATGATACCCGCGCGCTCGCATCGCGTCGTACCATAGCGTTTCCGTTGTTTCTTGCGAGATAGGATTCCCATGCCCGTACTGCGCCGCACCAAAATTGTCGCCACCCTGGGACCGTCGACGTCGACGCCCGAGCGCATCGAGGCCCTGATCCGGGCCGGGCTGGATGTGGCTCGACTGAACTTCTCGCACGGCAGCGCCGACGACCACCGCGAACGCGCGCGCCTGGTGCGCGAGATCGCCGCGCGGCAGGGCCGATACGTCGCGATCATGGGCGACCTGCAAGGACCGAAGATCCGCATCGCGCGCTTCACCGACAAGCTGGTGCAACTGCAGGTGGGCCAGCCCTTCACCCTGTCGCGCGTCCATCCCAAGGAAGCGGGCACGGCCAGCATCGTCGGCATTGATTACCCAGAGTTGGTGCAGGACTGCCGCGTGGGCGACGAGCTGCTGCTCGACGACGGCCGCGTGGTGCTGGTGGTGGATAGCGTCGAGGGCGACGAGGTCCGCACCACCGTAACTGTCGGCGGCCCGCTGTCCAACAACAAGGGCATCAACCGCCGCGGCGGCGGCCTGTCCGCGCCCAGCCTGACCGACAAGGATCGCGTCGACATCAAGCTCGCCGCCGAGATGGAACTGGATTACGTGGCGGTCTCGTTTCCGCGTTACGGCAGCGACATCGACGAGGCGCGGACCCTGCTGCACGCGGCCGGCAGCGATGCCTGGATCATCGCCAAGATCGAGCGCGCCGAGGCCGTGGCCGACGACGAGGCGCTGGATGCGCTGATCCGCGCCAGCGACGGCGTCATGGTGGCGCGTGGCGACCTGGGCGTGGAAGTGGGCGACGCCGAGCTGGTGGGCATCCAGAAGCGCATCATCCAGCACGCGCGCACGCTGAACAAGGTCGTGATCACGGCCACGCAGATGATGGAGTCCATGATCTCCAGCCCTATGCCCACGCGCGCCGAAGTCTCCGACGTGGCCAACGCCGTGCTCGACTACACCGACGCCGTCATGCTGTCGGCCGAGAGCGCCTCGGGCCAATACCCGGTCGAGACGGTGCAGGCTATGGCGCGCGTCTGCCTGGGCGCGGAAAAGCACCCGACCTCGACCCAGTCGCACCATCGCCTGGGCGAGACCTTCACGCGTTGCGACGAGACCATCGCGTTGGCCGCCATGTACGCGGCCAACCACTTCCCCGGCGTCAAGGCCATCATCGCGCTGACCGAAAGCGGCCACACGCCGCTGATCATGTCGCGCATCCGTTCGGGCGTGCCGATCTACTGCTACAGCCCGCACAGTGTCACGCAGAATCGTGTGACGATGTTCCGCGGGGTCTACACGATTCCCTTCGCGCCGTCCGACTACGAGCCCGCCGACCTGAGCAACGCGGCCATCGACGAACTGCGCAAGCGCAACCTGGTGCAGAGCGGCGACTGGGTCATCCTGACCAAGGGCGATTTCTATCGTGACAGCGGCGGCACCAATGGCATGAAGATCCTGCTGGTGGATTGATGCGGGTGGGTCGGGCCGCGTCAGGTCGGGCCGAGTCAGGCGCGGCCGTGCAAGGCCGGGCCCTGCCTGGCCCGACAACGCCGTCGCCGGCTCGAAGGCGCGGCGTTCAACCGAAGAACCAGTAGCACACGCCGATTGCGGCCAGCACGCCGGCCGCGTCGGCCACCAGCGCGCAGGCCACGGCGTGGCGCGCGCGCAGGATGCCCACCGAGCCGAAGTACACCGCCAGCACGTAGAAGGTGGTCTCGGTGCTGCCTTGCACCACGGTGGCCAGCAGCGCGGGGAAGCTGTCCACGCCGAAGTGCGTCATGGTCTCCAGCATCAGCGCGCGCGCCGCGCTGCCGGAAAAGGGCTTGACCAGGGCGGTGGGCAGGGCGTCCACGAAGCGCGCGTCCCAGCCCGCCTGCGCGGCCAGCCAGCGGATGCCGTCAAGCAGGAAGTCGAGCGCGCCCGAGGCCCGCAGCATGCCCACCGCGCACAGCATGGCCACCAGGTAGGGCAGCAGGTTCTTGGCGATGTCGAAGCCTTCCTTGGCGCCCTCGACGAAGGCCTCGTACACCGGCACCTTTTTCCAGGCGCCGGCCAGCAGGAACAGCAGCAGGATGCAGAACAGCGTCAGGTTGCCCAGCAGCGAGGACAGCGCGGCGATGGCGGTGGCCGTCATGCTGGCCAGCAGCGCCATGAAGCCGCCCAGCGCCAGCGCGCCGCCGCCCAGCCAGGCCAGCACCACCGGATCCGTCAGTTTCAGGCGCTGGCAGAACGCCACCGCCAGGAAGCCGGCCAGCGTGGAGGCGCAAGTGGCCAGCAGAATGGGCAGGAACACCAGCGTCGGATCGGCCGCGCCCTGTTGCGCGCGGAACATGAACAGCGACACCGGCAGCAGCGTCAGCGACGAGGCATTGAGCACCAGGAACAGGATCTGCGCGTTGCTGGCGGTGTCGGGCTTGGGATTGAGCGACTGCAGCTCGCGCATGGCGCGCAGGCCGATGGGCGTGGCCGCGTTGTCCAGGCCCAGGCCGTTGGCGGCGAAGTTCAGCGTGATCAGGCCGATGGCGGGATGGTTGCGCGGCACCTCGGGCATCAGGCGCGCGAACAGCGGGCCGAGCAGCCGCGCCAGCCGTTCCACCAGGCCCGCGCCCTCGGCGATGCGCAGGAATCCCAGCCACATCGTCAGCGTGCCGAACAGCAGCACCATGACTTCAACCGACACGCGGGCCATGTCGAACAGGCTGGCGATCATGGCGCGGAAGACCTCGGCGTCGCCGATGGCGAGCCAGCGGTAGAACGCGGCTGCCGCGGCGGCGAGAAAGAAACTCAGCCAGAGTTTGTTCAGCATGTCTTGGGCCTGATGGTACGAAAAATGGGCCGCGCGGCGTCGGCCCTGCGCGCCTGGGCGCGGGGCGCGGTTCGACTGGGCGCCCGGGCATTGTCGCAGAGTCGGACGGCCCCCGCGTGGTCGCGCGTCCGCAATTCTGGTACTTTGACCCGATGCGTCCCAGGGCCGACGGCCCGGGGACGACGACAGCAAAAGGGGAGCCCATGGATTTCAACGCCTGGCGCCGGCGCCGCGTTTCCGAACCTGCCTACCGTTGGGCGCGCCGCGCGCTGCCGCCCATGTCCGCGACCGAACGCGAGGCCATCGAGGCCGGCGACACCTGGTGGGAGGCCGATCTCTTCAGCGGCAATCCGGACTGGCGCAAGCTGCTGGACGTGCCGGCCGCCACGCTGACGCCGGACGAGCGGAAGTTCATCGACGGGCCCGTGGCGCAGCTGTGCGCCATGCTGGACGAATGGGATATCAGCTGGAACCGCCGCGACCTGCCGCCCGAGGTCTGGGCCTTCCTGAAGGCGCAGCGCTTCTTCGGCATGATCATCCCGCGCCGCTACGGTGGCCTGGGCTTCTCGCCTTACGCGCATTCCGAGGTGGTGCGCCGCATCTCCGCCTACTCGGTCACCGCCGGCGTCACCGTGATGGTGCCCAACTCGCTCGGACCGGGCGAGCTGCTGATGCAGTTCGGCACGCCGGCGCAACGCGACTACTGGCTGCCGCGCCTGGCCGACGGGCGCGAGATTCCCTGCTTCGGCCTGACCAGCCCCGAGGCCGGCTCGGACGCGGCCTCCATGACCGACACCGGCGTGGTCTGCCGCCAGGTGGTGGATGGGCGCGAGCTGATCGGCATCCGGCTGAACTGGCACAAGCGCTACATCACGCTGGGGCCGGTGGCCACGGTGCTGGGGCTGGCCTTCAAGCTGTCCGATCCCGACGGCATCCTGGGCGAGCCGCGCGACATCGGCATCTCGGTGGCGCTGGTGCCGGTCGATGCGCCGGGCGTGGAAATCGGCCGGCGCCATCTGCCCGCCATGCAGGCCTTCCAGAACGGCCCCAATCGCGGCCGCGACGTGTTCGTGCCGCTGGACGCGCTGATCGGCGGCGAGGAACGCGCCGGCCACGGCTGGCAGATGCTGATGAGCGCGCTGGCGGCCGGGCGTGGCATTTCGCTGCCCTCGCTGTCGGCGGCGGCGGCCGCGCTGGGGGCTCACGCCACCGGCATGTACGCGCGTGTGCGCGAGCAGTTCGGCCTGCCGGTGGGGCGCTTCGAGGGCGTGCAGGAAAAGCTGGCCAACCTGGCCGGCAACGCCTACCTGGTCGAGGCCGCGCGCCGCCTGACCTGCGCGGCCCTGAACCAGGGCGTCAAGCCGGCCGTGGTATCCGGCATCATGAAATATCACGCGACCGAGCGCATGCGCCAGTCGGTCAACGACGCCATGGACGTGCACGCGGGCCGGGGCGTGATCGACGGGCCGCGCAACTACCTGGGTTCGCTGTACCGCGCCGTGCCCATCGCCATCACGGTCGAAGGCGCCAACATCCTGACGCGCAACCTGATCATCTTCGGCCAGGGCGCCATCCGCGCGCATCCGTACCTGATGCCCGAGATGCTGGCGCTGGGCAATCCGGACGAAGAGCGCGGCATGGAGGTCTTCCACGACGTGTTCTGGCGTCATCTGCGGCACGTCGGCATGACGTCCCTGCGCGCCATCGGGCGGGCCTGGACCGGCGGCATGCTGGCGCCCACGCCCACATCGGGGCCGACGGCCCGCCACTACCGCAGGCTGGGCCGCTACGCCGCCGGCTTCGCGCTGCTGGCCGACGCCTCGCTGGCCAGCCTGGGCGGCGCGCTCAAGCGCCGCGAGCTGCTCTCCGCAAGATTGGGCGACATTCTGTCCGAGCTGTATCTGTTGTCGGCCGTGCTCAAGCGCTGGGAAGACGAAGGCCGCAAGCACGACGACCTGCCGCTGGTGCGCTGGTGCATGGAGCAGGGCGCGGCTCGCATCGAGGGCGCCATGGACCAGGTGCTGTCCAACCTGCCGGGCCGGGTGCTGGCCTGGGGCCTGCGCGCCGCCATCCTGCCGCTGCGGCTCGCCAAGGGGCCGGACGACGCCTTGACGCGCGAATGCGCCGAGCTGTTGCTCAAGCCCTCGCCCACGCATGACCGCCTGGCTGCGGAACTGCAACGCGAGCCCGGGCCGGACCCGCTGGGGCAGCTGACGCGCGCGTTCGCGCTGGCGGAAGCGGTGCAGCCGCTACGCGACCGGCTACGCCAGTCCGGCCTGCGCGACTGGCGCGAGGCCCATCGGCAGGGCGCCATCACCGATGCGCAGGCGGCGCAGCTGGAGGCCGCCGAGGCATCGGCGGCCGAGGTGCTGCAGGTGGATGATTTCGCGCCGGAGGAACTGTCGCCCGGCGCGGGCCGCGACAATGCGCAGCCCAGCGGCGATTGAGGCCGCCGTGTCGCGGCGTCCTCAATCGTCCTTGTTCGGGTCCATGCCGGGGAACAGGATCTCGGTGTAGCCGAACTTGCTGAAGTCCTGGATGCGGGACGGATACAGGCGCCCGATGAGGTGGTCGCATTCATGCTGCACCACGCGGGCGTGAAAGCCCTCGGCCTCGCGCTCGATCGGCTGGCCCTGCGGATCCAGGCCGGTGTAGCGGATATGGCGGTAGCGCGGCACCAGGCCGCGCAGGCCGGGCACCGACAGGCAGCCTTCCCAGCCGTCTTCCATCTCGTCGGACAGCGGCGTGATGACCGGATTGCACAGGATGGTCTGCGGCACCGCCGGCGCGTCGGGATAGCGCTCGTTGCGGTCGAAGCCGAAGATCACCAGTTGCAGGTCCACGCCGATCTGCGGCGCGGCCAGTCCCACGCCCTGGGCGGCGGCCATGGTCTCGAACATGTCCGCGACCAGCGCGCGCAGCTCGGGCGTGCCGAAATGCTCCACGGGCGCGGCCACGCGCAGCAGCCGAGGGTCGCCCATTTTGAGGATGGTGTGAATCATGATGGCGTCGTGGTTGTTTGTCGATCAAGCGTATCCCCCGCGCGCATGAAGCAGGCGCGGCGCAGAGCGGGGCGGCGCGGATCCGGCTCTGCCGGTCCGCTGCCGCGCCCCCTGGGGGGAAGCGCGCAGCGCTTCGGGGGGGTCAACCCTTTTTCTGGATGAACTCGATCTTGTAGCCGTCGGGGTCTTCGACGAAGGCGATAACCGTCGTGCCGTGCTTCATCGGGCCGGCTTCGCGAGTGACCTTGCCGCCGCGTTCCTTGACCTTGTCACAGGCTTCGTAGGCATTGTCGACTTCCAGGGCGATGTGGCCGTAGCCGCTGCCCAGGTCGTACTTGTCGGTGTCCCAGTTGTGGGTCAGCTCGATGACGGCGCCTTCGGCCTCGTCCTGGTAGCCGACAAAGGCCAGCGTGAACTTGCCGTCCGGATAGTCGTTGCGGCGCAGGACGCGCATGCCGAGCACGTTGGTGTAGAAGTCGATGGATTTGTCGAGGTTGCCGACTCGCAGCATGGTGTGTAGCAGGCGCATGTTGGTGTTTCCTATGCGGTCAGGGTGGAAGGGAGCGCCGGCTTCTGGCCGGCGGCGGTCCCGCGGATGCCGAGTTCGGACAGCGCCTCGCCCATGGCCTGGACGGCTTGCCGCATCTGGTCGGCTGCGAAGGCGCCGATGCAGCCGACACGGAAGGAAGGCTGTTCGGTGTTCTTGAAATTGCTGAGCACGTAGCCTCGGCGCTTGAGCGCGTCGACGAAGGCCTGCAGGTCCCAGGCCGGCGTGTCCGGGGCCAGTACATTGACGACGATGGGGCCCTGCAGCGCCGGCGGCAGCCAGGGCGTCAGGCCGATCTCGCCGACGCCTTGGTACAGCGCGCGCATATTGGCCGTGTAGCGCGCCAGGCGCGCCTCGCGGCCTTCCTCATGATAGCGCGCCAGCGCGACGGCGAAGGCGGCCAGCGTGGGCGCGGGCGGGGTGAAGCGCGGCCCGGCGTTGGGCTGCAGGCTTTGCTGATAGATGTCGGCCAGGTCCAGCGACCAGCTGCCGGCGCGGCCCTGCGCGGCGTCCAGGCTGTCGCGCCGCGCCACCACGAAGGCGGCGCCGGGCAGGCCCTCCAGGCATTTGTTGGCGGTCAGGGCCACCGCGTCCACGGCCGGCAGGTCCGACAGATCCAGCGGCAGCGCGCCGAAGGCCGAGACCGCGTCGATGATGACGCGCCGTCCCAGCGCCTGCGCGACGCGGGCGATGGCGGGCGCATCGTGGCAGATGCCGCTGCTGGTTTCGCTGTAGACCAGGGCCACGTGGCTGATCGTCGGGTCCTGTTCCAGGGCCTGGGCCACGGCCTGCGGATCGATGCGGTCGCGCACGCCCACGTACAGCGGCACGGCCACGCGGCCGGCCTCGGCGGCGAGCCGCTGCAGGCGGCTGGCATAGGCGCCGGTGGACGGCACCAGCAGGCGTCCGCCTGGCGGCACCAGCGTGCGGATCGCGGCCTCGACAGCGAAGTGACCGCAGCCGGGCAAGGCCAGCGCGACATGTTCGTCGGGCCGCGCGCAGGCGGCGCGCAGCACGCCGGCGCAGACCTGGCGGTAGAGTTCGCGGAAATCGTTGTCCCAGGGCGCATAGTCCTGCGCCGCGGCGGCCCTCACCCGTGCGTCGGTGGTCACCGGGCCGGGAATCAGCAGCAGCATCGTCGTGTCTCCAAGGCGCCTCAGAATTGAGGCAGGGATGCCGGATCGTGGCGCCGCAGGATGTTCTTGGCGTCCTCGAAATCGGGCAGGATCTGGCCCACTTCGCGCCAGAAGTCCTGGCTGTGGTTCATTTCGCGCAGGTGGGCCAGCTCGTGCGCGATCACGTAGTCGATGATGGCCGGCGCGAAGTGGATCAGGCGCCAGTTCAGCATGATGTTGCCGTCGCTGGTGCACGAGCCCCAGCGGGTCGCGGCGGAAGACAGCCGCCAGCGGCGGATCTTCAGGCCGCTGATCTGCAGGAAATGCGCCAGGCGCGCGCCGAACCAGGCGCCGGCGCGCTGTTGCAGCCAGGCCTGGGCGGCGTCGCGGATGCGGCCCTGGTCGGCGTTGGCGGGCAGGGCCAGCCACAGCGTGTCGCCGTCCCGTGGGGCGTCGGCGTCGCCCGAGAGCGCGGCCTGGCGGCTGTCGCCGCCCACGCCGATGACGATGCGCCGGCCCAGATAAGGCAGCTCGCCGCCGGCCTGCCAGCGCGTGTGCGCCATGGCCAGCTGCCGCTTGCGGGCGTGCCATTCGCGCAGCTTATTCAGGATCCAGCGGGCTTTCTCGCGCACCGCGTCGTCGATCTGGCCCAGCGTGACCCAGTTGGGCGCGGTGACGCGCAGGCCGTCGTCGGTGATGACGAAGCCGATGCTGCGGCGGCGCGAACGCAGCAGCACGAAGCCGATGGGCTGTTCGTCGGTGTTCACCTCGCGCCAGCGGGCGCCGGGCGGCAGTGGATCGGGGCAGGGCGTCGGCACGCGGGCCGAGGCATTCGGGGACAGCGTCAGCAGCGGTTCGCCCGAGTGGGCGGGGGACGGATCCGGCAGACGCGCCGGGGACGGCGCGTCAGGCGCGGGGCGCGGTCCGGGCGTCGCGCGCGGCGCGGCGTCCGCCGGCGGCACGCCTTCCGGCGCGCCGGTTTCCCGCGAGTCGAACAGGAGTTCGAGCTGAGCGCTGCTAGACATACCTTTCAGGGTTGAGACGCCGCATTTCCCCTTCGATCCAGTCCTGGACCTTCTGGTTCAGTTCCTCGGGGGGGAGTCCCTGAGATTCTATCGCGGGTCCGATGGACAGCGTAACCAGTCCCGGGCGCTTCACGAAGGCGTTGCGTCGCCAGCATTCGCCTGCGTTGTGCGCCACCGGGATGACCTTGGCGCCGGTGCGCGAGGCCAGCAGCGCGCCGCCCATCTTGAAGCGGCCTGCCTGGCCCGGGGGCACGCGCGTGCCTTCCGGAAAGAGCAGAGGCCAGCGGCCCTCGTCCATGCGCTTGCGACCCTGGGCGACGACCTGCTCGAAGGCGTCGCGGCCCTTGCTGCGGTCGATGGCGATCATGCGCAGCAGCGCCAGGCCCCAGCCGAAGAACGGCACCATGTGCAGTTCCTTCTTGTAGACGAAGCAGACTTCGCGCGGCATGTAGGCGGGGAAGAACAGCGTTTCCCACGCGGACTGGTGCTTGGACAGGATCACGGCCGGGCCGTCGGGCAGGTTTTCCCAGCCCTTCACCTGCCAGCGGATGCCGCAGATCACGCGCGCGCCCCAGATCGCCAGGCGCGGCCAGCCCACGGTGAGCTTGTAGCGCAGGTGCAGCGGCAGCGGCGCCCACAGGACGCAGGCGAAGGCGTAGGGAATGACCGTGACGATCAGGAAAATGGCGTAAAGCAGCGAACGGAGCCGGGCCATCGGGTCAGGCCTCTTTGTCTTGCAACAGCAGGTCGACCACGGCCGACAGGTCGTCGCAGATGCGCGTGCCGGGCGGCAGGCCGCCCTTGGCCTGCGTCTTCGCGCCGTTGCCGGTCAGCACCAGCCAGGGCGCGCAGCCGGCGGCCGACGAGGCCTGCAGGTCGCGCAGCGAATCGCCCACCGCCGGCACGTCGTTCAGGTTGGCGTCGTAGCGCGCGCCGATCTGCTCGAACATGCCGGGCAGCGGCTTGCGGCAGACGCAGTTGTCGTCCGGCCCGTGCGGGCACAGGAAGACGGCGTCGATGCTGCCGCCGGCGGCGGCCAGCTCGCGCCGCATCTTGGCGTGGATGGCGTTGAGCGTGTCCATGTCGAACAGGCCGCGCGCCAGTCCCGACTGGTTGGTGGCAACCACCACCTTCCAGCCGGCCTGGGTCAGCCGGGCGATGGCCTGCAGGCTGCCGGGCAGGGCGATCCATTCGTCGGGACTTTTGACGAAGGCGTCGCTGTCCTGATTGATGACGCCGTCGCGGTCGAGGATGATCAGTTTCACTGTGCCAGCCTGGAAATGTCGGCGACCTGGTTCATCAGGCCATGCAACTGGCCCAGCAGGGCCAGCCGGTTGGCGCGCACGGCCGGGTCCTCGGCCATGACCATGACGTCGGCGAAGAAGGCGTCCACCGGCTCGCGCGCCTGGGCCAGCGTGCGCAGGCTGGCGGCGAAGTCGCCGGTCGCGAACTGCGCCTCGGCCTGCGGGCGCAGCGTCGCGACCGAGGCGGCCAGCGCCTTTTCGGCGGGCTCGACCAGCGCGGCGTCGTTCACCTGGCCGATCTCGCCCTCGGCCTTCTTGAGCAGGTTGCCGATGCGCTTGTTGGCGGCGGCCAGGCTGGCGGCTTCGGGCATCTGCGCGAAGGCGGCCACGGCGCGCACGCGCTCGCCCACCTGATGCAGCGGCGGCGTCAGCGCGATCACGGCTTCGACCGCGTTGCGGTCGGAATCGGCGATCAGCTGGTTGCGGTAGCGTTCATAGATGAAGGCGCGCACCTCGGCCAGCGTGTCGGCGGGGATCTTGCCGGCAGGGAAGGTGCCAGCGGCCAGGTCGAGCAGACCGTCCAGCGACAGCGGGCCGTCCTGGTTGATCTTCAGCCAGCCGCCGGCGGCCAGCTGCTCGAAGGCGCTGATCAGGCCCAGCGCGGCGCGGCGCAGGCCGAAGGGATCGCGCTCGCCGGTGGGCGCCAGGCCGATGGCCCAGATGCCGACCAGGGTTTCGGCGCGTTCGGCGATGAACAGCGTGGCGGCGGTCAGCGTGTCGGCGTTGACCGGGACGTCGCAGCGGTTGCGGTACTGGGTGCGCAGCGCCTCGACCACGCTGGCCGGTTCGCCGTCGCCGGCCGCGTAGTACGCGCCCATGATGCCTTGCAGCTCGGGGAACTCGCCCACCATGTTCGAGCCCAGGTCGGCCTTGGCCAGCAGGGCGGCGCGGTCAGCGGCCGAGACGTCGCCGCCCAGCTGCTGCGCCACGCCCCGGGCGATGGCGCGCACGCGCTCGACGCGTTCGAGCTGGGTGCCCAGCTTGTTGTGGTAGACGATAGCGCCCAGCTGCTCGACGCGCGCGGCCAGCGGCGTCTTGCGGTCGGTGTTGAAGAAGAACTGCGCGTCGGCCAGGCGCGGGCGCACCACGCGCTGGTTGCCTTCGACGATGTTCACCGGATTGGCCGTGTGCATGTTGCTCACGATCAGGAAGCGGTGCGTCAGGCGGCCGCTGGCCGGGTCGAACAGCGGGAAGTACTTCTGGTTCAGGCGCATCGTCAGGATCAGGCATTCCTGCGGCACCTGCAGGAATTGTTCCTCGAACTCGCCCACGTAGACGGTGGGATGCTCGACCAGCGCGGTGACTTCGTCCAGCAGCGCGGCGACTTCCGGATCGTCGCCCAGCGTGGCGGACAGGCGGCCGGCGTGGTCCAGCAACTGGCGCTCGATGTCGGCGCGGCGGCCCTCGAACGAGGCCATGACGCGGCCCTTGTCGGCCAGCGTGGCGGCATAGGCGTCGGCGTCGGGTATCGCCACCGGGCCATTGCTCATGAAGCGGTGGCCCAGCGTTTCGCGGCCGGCGGCCAGGCCCAGCGCGGTCACGGGCACCACGTCGGCGCCGTGCAGCGCGATCAGGCCGTGGGCCGGACGCACGAACTTGACGGTGGTCACGCCGTCGGCCAGCTGATAGCGCATGACCTTGGGAATGGGCAGGCCGTCGATGGCGGCGGCGATGCCTTCCTGCAGGCCCGTGGCCAGCGCGGCGCCGGGGGCGGTGCCGCGGGCGACCAGGTAGTCCTGCTTGCCGTCGGATTCGCGTTCCAGCGTGGCCAGGTCGATGTTTTCCAGGCCCTTGGCGGCCAGCTTCTTTTGCAGCGCGGGCGTGGCCTGGCCGTCTTCGGTCAGGCCGATCTTCACCGGCATCAGCTTTTCGGCGTAGGCCTGGTCAGGGGCCTGGGCCAGCACGGCCGACAGACGCACCGCCAGGCGGCGCGGCGTGGCATAGGCCTCTGTCGTGCAGCCATCGGCCAGCAGGCCATGGCGCGCCAGCGTGGCGCGCACGCCTTCGGCGTAAGCCTGGCCCAGCTTCTGCAGGGCCTTGGGCGGGAGTTCTTCGGTCAGCAGCTCGACCAGCAGGGGGCGGATGTTCGTCGTCATTTATGCAGTCTCCCCGGCGGCCTGGTCGCGGTCCAGCATGGGAAAGCCCAGCCGCTCGCGGGAGTCGTAGTAAGCCTGGGCGACGGCGCGCGACAGGTTGCGGATGCGGCCGATGTAGGCGGCGCGTTCGGTCACGCTGATCGCGCCGCGCGCGTCCAGCATGTTGAAGGTGTGCGCGGCCTTCAGCGTGGCCTCGTAGGCAGGCAGGGCCAGCGGCACGTCCATCAGGCGCTTGGCCTCGGCTTCGTAGTCGTTGAAATGCGCGAACAGCATCTGGGCCGAGGAATGCTCGAAGTTGTAGGTGGACTGCTCCACTTCATTCTGGTGGAACACGTCGCGGTACAGCACGCGGCGGCCGTTGGCGCCTTCGGTCCAGACCAGGTCGTACACGCTCTGCACGTCCTGCAGATACATGGCCAGGCGTTCCAGGCCATAGGTGATCTCGCCCGTGGTCGGCGTGCAATCCAGGCCGCCGACCTGCTGGAAGTAGGTGAACTGGGTCACTTCCATGCCGTTGAGCCAGACTTCCCAGCCCAGGCCCCAGGCGCCGAGTGTGGGATTTTCCCAGTCGTCCTCGACGAAGCGGATGTCGTGCTCGGCCGGGTCGATGCCCAGCGCCTTCAGCGAGCCGATGTACAGGTCCAGGATTTCCGGGGGCGCGGGCTTGAGCACCACCTGGTATTGGTAATAGTGCTGCAGGCGGTTGGGGTTCTCGCCGTAGCGGCCGTCCTTGGGGCGGCGCGAGGGTTGCACATAGGCGGCGCGCCAGGGCTCCGGACCGATGGCGCGCAGGAAGGTGGCGGTGTGCGAGGTGCCGGCGCCGACTTCCATGTCGTAGGGTTGCAGCAGGGCGCAACCCTGCTTGTCCCAGTATTCCTGGAGCGTAAGGATGATTTGCTGAAAAGTGAGCATAGGATTCTTGGAAATCGGCCGCGGGGCAGGGCCTGCCCATGGCGTGGCAAACCGGGCATTTTAACTGGCCCGGGGCAGGGCCGGGCGCGTGGGCGGGAATGGGGCCGGATCAGGCGCCGCCCGCTGGCCGCCGGGGCCGGCGCGCGCCTGGCGGACACCCCGGCCGGGTACGCCTGCGCCGGCAAACCAATGGTCGTATGATTCCGGCTTGTACCCAAGTCTTATATAAAACTGGAACTCGATTCCGGCAGACCCGAAAAAAGGAGTTGTCCCATGTCCGACCTGATCACGGTGGAAGTCACCGACGGCATCCAGATCATCACGATCAACCGTCCCGAGGCCAAGAACGCCATCAACCTGGAAACGGCGCAGGCCATGGCGGCGGCGCTGGATCAGCTCGATAGCCGCGACGACGTGCGCATCGGCATCCTGACGGGCGGCGGCGGCACCTTCTCGTCGGGCATGGACCTCAAGGCTTTCGCCAAGTCCGGCCAGCGTCCCTACGTCGAGGGCCGCGGCTTCGCCGGCCTGACCGAGCGCCCTCCCAAGAAGCCGCTGATCGCGGCCGTGGAAGGCTACGCCCTGGCTGGCGGCTGCGAAATGGCGCTGGCGTCCGACCTGATCGTGGCCGCCAGCAACGCCAAGTTCGGCCTGCCCGAGGTCAAGCGCGGCCTGGTGGCCGGCGCCGGCGGCATGCTGCGCCTGCCGCGCCGCCTGCCGTACCACATCGCCATGGAAGTGATCCTGACCGGCGACATGCTGCCCGCCGAGCGCGCCCATGCCTTCGGACTGGTCAACCGCCTGACCGAGCCGGGCGGCGCCCTGGCCGGCGCGCTGGAGCTGGCCCGCGCCATCGTCGAGAACGGCCCGCTGTCGGTGCAGACCGCCAAGAGCATCGTGTCCCAATCGGGCGACTGGTCGCAGGACGAGATGTTCGACCGCCAGCGTCCGCTGACCGCGCACATTTTCACCTCGGCCGACGCCAAGGAAGGCGCCACCGCCTTCGCCGAGAAGCGCAAGCCGGTTTGGCAAGGTAAATAGGACATGCCCCCACGCCGCACTCGCTACGCGAGCTTGCTGCCCCCCGAGGGGGCTTTTTGCCTCGGGGCGGCCCAGCGGCAAAAATAGTGCTTTCCCCTTTCCGTGCAGCCGGTCGCCCCGGCCGCGTTTTCACGTTTTCCCTCTAGACAGCAAATTCGCCATGTCCGTCATCATCAAGGAAGAAGACCTGGTCCAGTCGATCGCCGACGGGATCCAGTTCATCAGCTACTACCATCCGGTGGACTACATCCGCCACTTGGCCCGCGCCTACGAGCGCGAGGAAAGCCCCGCCGCGCGCGACGCGATGGCGCAGATCCTGACCAACTCGCGCATGTGCGCCGAAGGCAAGCGTCCGCTGTGCCAGGACACCGGCATCGTCAACGTGTTCCTGAAGGTCGGCATGGACGTGCGCTTCGACACCAAGCGCAGCCTGCAGGAACTCTGTGACGAAGGCGTGCGCCGCGGCTACCTGAACCCGGACAATCCGCTGCGCGCCTCGGTGCTGGATGATCCGCTGTTCGCCCGCAAGAACACCCGCGACAACACGCCCTGTATCCTGCACGTCGACCTGGTCCCCGGTGACAAGGTCGACGTGCAGATCGCGTCCAAGGGCGGCGGTTCCGAGAACAAGACCAAGTTCGTCATGCTCAACCCCAGCGACTCGCTGGTGGACTGGGTGCTCAAGACCGTGCCGACCATGGGCGCGGGCTGGTGCCCGCCCGGCATGCTGGGCATCGGCGTCGGCGGCACCGCTGAAAAAGCCATGCTGATGGCCAAGCAGTCGTTGATGGAAGACATCGACATGTACGAACTGCTGGCGCGCGGCCCGCAGAACAAGCTGGAAGAGCTGCGCATCGAGCTGTACGAAAAGGTCAACGCGCTGGGCATCGGCGCCCAGGGCCTGGGCGGCCTGACCACGGTGCTGGACGTCAAGATCAACACCTTCCCGACCCACGCGGCTTCGAAGCCCGTGGCCATGATCCCGAACTGCGCCGCCACCCGCCACGCCCACTTCGTGCTGGATGGCTCGGGCCCGGCGCGCCTGGATCCGCCCTCGCTGTCCGAGTGGCCGGAAGTGCACTGGGCGCCGGACTACAACAAGTCCAAGCAGGTGGACCTGAACACGCTGACCAAGGAAGAAGTCGCCAGTTGGAAGCCAGGCCAGACCCTGCTGCTGTCGGGCAAGATGCTCACCGGCCGCGACGCCGCGCACAAGCGCATCCAGGACATGCTGGCCAAGGGCGAGCAACTGCCGGTGGACTTCACCAACCGCGTCATCTACTACGTGGGCCCGGTCGATCCGGTGCGCGACGAAGTGGTTGGCCCGGCCGGTCCCACCACCGCCACCCGCATGGACAAGTTCACCGAGATGATGCTGGCGCAGACCGGCCTGATCTCCATGATCGGCAAGTCCGAGCGCGGCCCGGTCGCCATCGAGGCGATCCGCAAGCACGGCTCGGCCTACCTCATGGCGGTGGGCGGCGCGGCCTACCTGGTGTCCAAGGCGATCCGCGAAGCCCGAGTGCTGGCCTTCGAGGACCTGGGCATGGAAGCCATCTACGAGTTCGATGTGAAGGACATGCCGGTGACCGTGGCGGTGGACGCCCAGGGCATTTCGGTCCACAACACCGGACCGAAGGAATGGCAGGCCAGGATCGGCAAGATCCCGGTCGCTGTGGCTTGACCGGCGGTTTCGCGTGAAGCCGCAAGCGTGAGGGTTCGCCCTCGTTCGCGGCGCGCCTGATGAGGCGCGGGCGGCTCAGGAACGACAAGGCCCCGGCCAGGAAACTGGCCGGGGCCTTGTTTCATCGGATCGGGCGCGGCGCGCTTGCGGGACCGATCCGTCTTTCCCTACCGGACCGCGCTCACGGGGCAGGGGTGTACGTCGCCTTCGAGTCCACGATGTCGCTGTCTACACCAACGTTCAGGCCCACGAGGATGTTGTGGTGCTTGCCGTTCGAAATGACGGGGCCGGAGGCTTCGGATCTGAGGATGCGACCGTCGGCGTTGAGGCCGACCAGCCCGCCGGCCAGGAAGTTGTTGGACCAGACCTCGCCCGTGGCCAGGGAATCGCTGATCTCGGCTCCGGCCGCGTTCACGCCGACCAGTCCGCCGGGGGCGGCGTCGTCACCTCGGACCGTCGCCCTGGCGATCGCGTGTTCGATGCGGGCACCCTTGGAGGAGTTCATGCCGGCCAGCCCGCCCAGGTTGCCGCCGTGATGATCGGCGGTGTTGCGATTGGTGACCTCGCCGTCGAAGCTGACGTGTGAGATCAGGCCTCTGTTCTCGCCGACCAGCCCTCCGACGGCGTCGCTGTTCATGCTGGCGATCCGTCCCGAGGCGCGCACCTGCCTGATGACGCCCTGATTCTGGCCAGCCAGTCCGCCGATGGCGCGCGCGCCATGCTCGGATGCAATGTACAGATCCTTCAGGTCAAGATCGCGGACAGTGCCGCTTGAAACGCCAAACAGGCCCAGGTTGTCGAATGTAGAGTCTTGTCGAGACGCGTCGTGCTTGATGTAGAGGCCGTCGATGGCATTGCCCAGGCCCGCCAGGGTGCCGCGGAAGCTGTTGGCTTCCTGCTGGCCTACCGGCCGGAAACCGCTACCCTGATTCCAGTTGCGCGTGTCGCTGGCGTCGATGTCATTGCCCAGCACGTAGCGTCCGGTCAGGTTGCTTTCCATCTCCTGGAGTTGGCGCGCATCATGGATGACGGCATAGGCCTGCCCGTTCAGCGAGAATCCGGCGTCGGCGCCGGACAGTGTCACTTTCACGTCCTTGCCCAGGCGATAGTCGGCGTTCTCGCCATGCGCCAGCGCCAGGCTGGCTCGGCGTCCCCTGGCCTGGAAGTCGGCCGCCAGCAGGATGTTGTCGCGGGCGGACAGGCTCAGCGTGTGGTCGTTGTTCCAGGCGACGGCCTCGTTCACCTGGAGGTCGGCTTGAGTGGATGCCAGCGACACGTTGTTGCGGCCCAGGTGGCGGGCCAGCGCGGCGGCGCTGATGCGGGTCTGGCCGGCCGCGGCGTCCGGTGCGACGGTGATACGGTTCGACTCCAGCGTCAGCCAGCCCGTGCGTCCGGGCGCTGATCGCGTGTCCACCTGGCTGGCGTCGGCCAGGCTCAGCTGCCCGCCGCTCAGCGTGATTCGGCCGCCGTTGCCCGCGCCCGCGGCGCGTGCGAGCAGGTCGCCGGTCACGGCCACCGTCTGGCCGTACAGCTGGATCTGGCCGGCATGGCCGGCATGCGCGCTGACGTCCAGCACGCCGCCGGCAGTGATCTTCGCGCCCTGGCCCACGGCCACGATGAGGCTGCCCTGTTTCGTCAGGGTCGCGGCCTCGATCAGGCCCTTGTCGTTCACCGCCGCGCGCAGCATGGCCTGCTCGGCCAGTGCCGGCGAAACCGCCTGCGTTCCAAGGGCTTGCAGGGCCTGGCCATCGCGGGCCAGCGTGTCCAGCGCGGCTTCATCGATCTGCACGCTGAGCGCGCCGTTGCCGATGCGCGTCAGCGTGACCGCCTTGCCGGCGGCCATGGCGATGGTGCCGCCGGGCGCTTGCATGGTTCCCTGGTTGTCCACCTGCCCGCCGACCAGGGCGATGAAGCCGCCCGCCCTGGCATTCAGGCTGCCCTGGTTGACGACCCTGGCGGACTTGCCCTGGGTGGCATAGCGGTAGTTGCGTCCGCCGAGGAAGTCCCTGTTGCTCAGGGCGAGCGTCGAGGCGGCCAGCGCGCCCACGTTGATCTGCGAGTTCGGTCCGAACAGGATGCCGTTGGGGTTGACCAGGAAGACCTGGCCGTTCGCATTCAGCTGACCCAGGATCTGGCTGGCCGAGTTGCCGATCACGCGGTTCAGCGCCACGGCGGATGGGTACGGCTGCCGGAAAACGACCTGCTTGCCTTCGGCGATGTTGAAACTGTCCCAGTTGATGATCAGATGGGGGCCGCCTTGGGTGATGTGGCTGATTCCCCCGTTGTCGCCGGGAGCGCTGGACAAGTCGGCGGAGCCGAGTACGACCCTGCCGCCGTTGGGCAGCGTCGCGTCCGCATGCGCGGCGCCGCAGAGCAGCAGGGTGAGCGCCGCGCTGCCGTGCAGCGCCTTGCGCCAGGCCTTGCCGATGCGGCGCGTCCTGCCGGTGCGGCGCTTGGAGTGGGGAAGGGAATGGGGGGCATGCATGATCCGGAACTCCCGCGAGTGATTGGGCGGGCCACCGTAGCATGGGGGCGCGGCGAGATGCGCCGGACGCAGGCGATGCGCGATGAAATCTGATTTTTACCAATCCATCATCGTTGAAATGAAGATTCAGGATGTTCAGCGAGGATTGGTGTCCGAACCAGGATGCTGTTCACGAGTGGGTGCGCGGGTCGGCAAGCGTGTACCGGCGGGGTCGCCGGCGTGGCGGACCTTGCCGGTCGTCAGCGGGACTTGAGCGGCGTTTTCGTGGCACGCGCGGTCTTGGACGCAGGGCGCGCCCTGGCGGGCCTGGCTGGCGCGGTATCTGTCACCTGCGATGTGTCGCCGGACTCGTCGCGCGACTCCTGTATCTGCGCGATCAGCTCGCGCGCGCAGCCGGGCAGGGCGTCGATGTCGCGCAGCAGCAGCTTGCGCTCGCGCACCACCCAGGGTTCGTCCAGCTCGACCACGCGCAGGCCCTGGCTGGCGCCGTAGCGCCGTGCGGCCGAATCCGGAATCACGCCCACGCCGACGCCTGCCTGCACCATGCGGCAGATGGAATCGAAGCTGTAGAGCTGGATGCGCTGGGGCAGGCGCTGGCCGGCCATTTCCAGCTGTTCGCGCAGGAAGGCCACCAGCGTGGAGCCTTCGTGCATGGTGATGAAGGGATAGCTGACGGCCTCGGTCAGCTTGACCTTGGCGCGGTCCTGCAAGGGGTGGCCGTTGGGCGTCACCAGCACCAGGCGGTCGGTGCTGAAGTGGATGGCCTGCAATTCAGGCGCGTCCACCGGGCCGGCCACGATGCCCAGGTCGGTGGTGCCGTCGCGCACGCCGCGCACGATGTCGCGCGTCAGCCGCTCCTGCAGGTCCACGGTCACGCCCGGATGCCCGGCCAGGTAGCGGGCCAGCAGGTCGGGCATGAACTCGGTGACCGCCGTGGTGTTGGCGAAGATGCGGATATGGCCGGCGTCGCCGTCGGCCTGTTCCTGGAAGTCGTGCTTCAGGTGGTCCACCTGGCGCAGGATCACGCGCGCATGCTGCAGCAGGCGCTGGCCGGCGGGCGTGATCTCCACGCCCCGGCTGTCGCGGTACAGCAGGCGGGTATTGAGCTGGTTCTCCAGCGCCTTGATGCGCACGCTGACCGCGGCCAGCGACAGGTGGGCGCGCTTGGCCGCCTGCGTCAGGCTGGGGGATTCGGCGATGTGGATGAACAGGCGGAGGTCGGGCAGATCAAAGTGCATGCGCCATATTAGTGATCCGTGGCGCGACGCGCCAGCCTGCGATCTTCGGAATCTGTCTGGCGCAGACGCTCCCGAGCGGGGCAGCGCGGAGCCGGCTTTGCCGGTCCGCGGCTGCGCCCCCTTGAGGGGGAGCGCGCAGCGCTCGGGGGTGGTCCCCCTAAAGCCAGGCTTGAGCAAAAATGAATTCACAGGGAGCGCGCATTCCAGGCATGCTCCCGCCATGCAACCCTCGACCAAGGATATCGGCATGACCTCCAACGACCCCGCCGCCTGGATCGGCAGCAGCGAGCGCCTGGCCGACGCGCTCGATCCCGGCCATGCCGCGCGCATCGCCGCCGCCCTGGGCGGGCCAGCGCCGGCCCGCGGCGACGCGTTGCCGCCGCTGTGGCAATGGGCCTTCTTCATCAGCGCCGTGGGCCAGGATGGACTGGGGACGGATGGCCATCCCTCGCGCGGCGGTTTCCTGCCGCCGGCGCATGACCGCAACCGCATGTGGGCCGGCGGCCGGGTCGAATTCGTCCGGCCGCTCAGGGTCGGCGTGCCGGCCGAGCGTCTGTCCACGGTGGCCGACGTAAAGGAAAAGACCGGCCGCACGGGTGCGCTGCTGTTCGTCACCGTGCGCCACGAATACCGCCAGGACGGCGAGGCCGCGATCCTGGAGGAACAGGACATCGTCTACCGCCAGCCCACGCCGCCCAAGCTGTCCGGGTCCGAGCCTGCGCCCGAGGCGCAGTGGCGCGACCCGGTCGAGCCGACTTCCGTGCTGCTGTTCCGCTATTCGGCGGTGACCTTCAACGGCCACCGCATCCACTACGATCATCCCTATGTCACCACTGTCGAGGGCTATCCCGGCCTGGTGGTGCACGGGCCGCTGATCGCCACCGAGATGGTCGCCGCCTTCGTCCGCGCCCATCCCCAGGCCAGGCTGAAGCATCTGTCGTATCGCGGCCTGCGGCCGTTGATCTCGCCCACGCCCTTCCATGTCGCGGGCCGGCTGGAGGGTTCGGGGCTGGCCAGGCTGTGGGCCGAGCAGGACGGCACCCTGGCGCACCAGGCCGAACTGAGGTTCGAGGCATGAGCGCGCCCGCCCCCCGCCCGCTGGACGGCATCACCGTCGTCAGCCTGGAGCACGCCATCGCCGCGCCGTTCTGCACCCGCCAGCTGGCCGACATGGGCGCGCGCGTCATCAAGATCGAGCGCCCCGGCGCGGGTGATTTCGCCCGTGGCTATGACGAGCGCGTGCGCGGCCTGTCCTCGCACTTCGTCTGGACCAACCGCTCCAAGGAAAGCCTGACGCTGGACCTCAAGCGTGACGAGGCCGGCGACGTGATGGAACGTCTGCTGGCCGGCGCCGACGTGCTGGTGCAGAACCTGGCGCCGGGCGCGGCCGCGCGGCTGGGGCTGTCGTTCGAGGCGCTGCATGCGAAGCACCCGCGCCTGATCGTCTGCGATATCTCCGGCTATGGCGAAGGCGGCCCGTACCAGGACAAGAAGGCCTACGACCTGCTGATCCAGAGCGAAAGCGGTTTCGTGTCCGTCACCGGCACGGCCGACGGCCCGTCCAAGGCCGGCTGTTCCATCGCCGACATCGCCGCTGGCATGTATGCCTATTCGGCGATCCTGAACGCGCTGCTGCTGCGCGGCAGGACCGGCGAGGGCAGCCGCATCGACGTGTCCATGCTGGAAAGCATGGTCGAGTGGATGGGCTATCCCATGTATTACGCCTTTGACGGCGCGCCGCCGCCGCTGCGCGCGGGCGCGGCCCACGCCACCATCTATCCCTACGGGCCGTTTCCCGTGGGCGGCGGGGCCACCATCATGCTGGGCCTGCAGAACGAGCGCGAGTGGCGCGTGTTCTGCGCCCAGGTGCTGCGCCAGGCCGAACTGGCCGAGGATCCGCGCTTCCTGTCCAACTCGCAGCGCACCGCCAATCGCGAGGCGCTGCGCACGCTGATCGTCGACGCCTTCGCCGGCCTGGACATCGATCAGGTCACGCAGCGGCTGGAGGACGCACAGATCGCCAATGCCCGCGTCAACGACATGGCCGGGGTCTGGGCGCATCCCCAGCTCCAGGCGGGGGGGGGGGGGGGGGGGGGGGGGGGGGGGGGCGGGGGGGGGGGGGGGGGGGGGGGGGGGGGGGGCCCCAAAC
>NZ_JBICCO010000032.1:0-62038 GCF_043119405.1 Achromobacter sp. 413638 | reverse complement strand
CTTCCGCCCGGAATACACCAGGGCAATCGAGCTGGAAGGAAAACGCGTCGGCTTCTACGCGCTGCGCCCGGACGGCGACGGCCTGCGCCTGGACCACCTGTACCTGCACCCGTCGTCCCAGGCCCGGGGCCTGGGCGGCCGCACGCTCAGGCGCCTGCTGGCGCAGGCCGACGCACAGGGCCTGCCGCTGCGCGTGGGCGCCCTGCGCGGCAGCGACTCGAACCGCTTCTACCAGCGCCACGGCTTCGTCCAGATCGAAGAAAGCGAATGGGACATCGAATACCTGCGCCCCGCGCAGGCGAAAACCGGGGGCTAACGCCTCCAAGCCGCGCGACGGCGGCTTTGCCGCCACGCAATGCCGCCCCGCCCTCCGCCACGGACAGAGCAAAGTAGGGCGAGAGGAAGATCCAACGAAGATCAACGCCACAACCCAACAAGACCGCCCCAATCGGGGCCGCGCGGATCCGGCTCCGCCGGTCCGCAGCCGGCGCCCCCCTGGGGAGGAAGCGCGCAGCGCTTCGGGGGGGGACCTCTACGTTCTAGGCAGCGTCACGCCGCGTTGGCCCTGATACTTGCCGCCGCGATCGCGGTAAGAGGTCTCGCAGACCTCGTCGCTTTCCAGGAACAGCATCTGCGCGCAGCCTTCGCCGGCGTAGATCTTGGCAGGCAGCGGCGTGGTGTTCGAGAATTCCAGCGTGACGTGGCCTTCCCATTCCGGCTCCAGCGGCGTCACGTTGACGATGATGCCGCAGCGCGCGTAGGTGCTCTTGCCCAGGCAGATGGTCAGCACACTGCGCGGAATGCGGAAATACTCGACGGTGCGCGCCAGCGCGAAGGAATTGGGCGGAATGATGCAGACATCGCCCTTGAAGTCCACGAACGAGCCTTCGTCGAAGTTCTTGGGATCGACGATGGTGGAGTTGATGTTCGTGAAGATCTTGAATTCGTCGGCGCAGCGCACGTCGTAGCCGTAGCTGCTGGTGCCGTAGCTGACAATGCGCCCGCCATTGGCCGTGCGGACCTGACCCGCTTCAAAGGGTTCGATCATGCCGGCCTCGGCCTGGCGGCGGATCCAGCGGTCGCTTTTGATGCTCATGATGGCAGTGGTGCTCGGGGGAATGGACAGCCCTGATTTTATCCCGAGCGGCAGAACTGCCCCCCTTACAAAGTTGCCCCCTCATCCAGGCCGCACGAATCCGGCTCCGCCGGTCCGTCGCGGCGCCCCCCTGGGGGGGAAGCGCGCCAGCGCTTCGGGGGGGGACCTGCCCCCTTTCTAGTCCCCGAAAAACGTGCGGTAGACCAGGGCGATGCCGTTGACCGCGCCGCCCTTCAAGTCCACCGACCAGCGGCGGCTCAGCCGGTAACTGGCGCGTCCCACGGTGTCGGCGCCGGCCAGGGCCTGCTCCACGCTCAGCGTGATGCCATTGGCGAAGGTCTTGCTGGCCACCAGGAACTGGGTCGCCAGGCGGCTGTCGCTGTCGCGGTTGACGTCGCCGGCCACGGTGCGGTCCGGCAGCAGGCTGCCGGAGCTGCCGATATTGCCGCTGCGGATGCTGACATCATCCAGCCCGAACTGCTTGTAGAACGGCGGCCCGCCGCCGCCCAGCAGCGCCGTGCCCACCGACAGCAGCAGCGCGGCATCGCCGCCGCTGCCGTCCGGCCCGCGTCCCAGCAGCAGCCAGGACAGTTTTTCCACGTCGCTCACGTCGGGATACGACACCAGGTCGATGCGCGGGCGCTGCGCCGTGCCGGCCACCTTGACGCCGGCCTCGACCTGCTCGCCGGTGCGCAGGGCCTCGATATCCAGCACGGGATTGTCCAGCCGCCCCTGGAACGTCAGCGTGCCGCGACGCAGCCGCAGCTTCTGGCCGTAGGCCTCGATGCCGCCGCCGCGCGTGCGCAGCGCGCCCACGCCGGTCAGCCGGCCGTCGCTCAGCAGAATCTGGATCGAGCCCAGCAGGCCCGCGTCCAGGCCCATGCCGGTGATGTAGAAACGCGGCCCCATGTCGAACTTGAGGTTCATGCTGGTCTGCAGCGGCGTGGATGCCGTGCCGGGATCGTCGCCCGGCCGGCGCACCTTCACATCGTCGTCCAGCGTGGGTACGCCCTGAAGAATCTCGAGGCTGAACCAGCCGGCGTCCGCCTTGAGGTCGCCCACGATGTCGATGCGCGGCAGGGCGACGTTCAGATCGACCGTGCCGGACACCATGGCATAGCGGTCCGAGCGCTGCAGCGCCGGGAAACGGTACAGCGTCAGGCGCAGCTGGCCGCCGCCGTCCGTCAGGCTCCAGCGCCCGCTGGCCTCGGCATAGCCGTCCTTGGCCTCGGGGTTGGTGGTGATCCATTCCTTGGTGCGCCATTCCGCAGGCATCACGCGCAGCGAGGCCGGGAAGCGCAGGCTGTCCAGCACCAGGCTGTCGCCGTCCAGGCGCGCCGCCAGCTTGCCCTCGACCAGCCGCACACCGTCGTCGATGCGCACCACGCGCAGCCGGTCGCCGCGGATCGCGCCACTGCCCGTCCACTTGCCCGTCAGCGTGCCCTGGGCCTCCACGTTGGCCTTGACCGTGCCGCCGACTTCCATCGCGTCGCCCACGAACAGGCCGACCCATGCCAGGTCGGCGATGTCGGCATCCAGCTTGGCGCGGATCGGCTGGCGCGCATCCAGCGCCATGCCGCCCTGCGAGTCCACGGCGAGCACGGCCGAAGCCGTGCCGTTGACCACGCCCATCTTCTCGGTGGCCAGGGCCAATCTGGCATCCAGGCGGCTGGCGCTGGCCGAGGACGGCGTCGCGGTCAGGTCCAGCGCCAGCGCCGTCAGTCCCAGCGGCACGGGCGGATCGCCCGGGATCAGCAGATCGCCGTCGCGGCGGGCGATGCGGGCCGAGCCGGCCAGGCGGCCATCGAACTTCAGGTCCCAGGACACATCGAGCGCGATGCGGCGCTTGGCTTCGGCCACCATGGCGTTGACCCGCTTGGGGCCCTTGTCCAGCCGGGCGGCGGCCTCGGGGTCGATGGCGGCGATCACCTGCCGCGTCATGGCCGCCGTGATCACCAGGTTGTCCGCCCGGCCGGCGGTTTCCCAGCGCGCGCCGCCGCCGCGCGAACCCTTGTGGGCCAGCGCCAGGCGTTCCTTGCCCGGCAGCGTCAGGCCGAGCGTGGTGGCGCCGACCTGCCACTGCCATTGCGGCGCGACCGCCCCGGGCAGGTAGGCCACGGACAGCGGCCGCTCGGCGGCGACCGCGAAGCCGGCCGACTCCGCATTGAGCCGCGAAAACGTGCCGCGCCAGCCCGTCAGGGCGGCATCGGCATCGCCCGCAGGGCCACGGCCCCAGCCGCCGGTGAACGCGATGTCGGCCTGGGCCGGCGCTTCGCCCAACACGCCCGCGCGGACCTTGGCCGGCATGTAGCGGGCGCTGAACTCGCCGCGATGAGCGGCCACCGTGCCATTGAGCTTGCCCTTCAATTCCGCCCCGCCCGGCAGTCCCGGCCAGAAAGCGTCCAGCTGCGGCGCCTGCGCGTCCAGCGTCAGCACCCCGTCGGCCGCGCCCACGTCGCCCTGCGCGCGGATGCGGTTGCGACCCAGCGTCAGGTCCACGTCCAGCCCCTGGATGCGCAGGCCGGCCAGCGGATCGTCGGCCGCGCCGGCCCCGGACGTTGCCGTCCCGGCGGTCGCGGTCGTCGACGCGTCGCCCGCGACGGCGGTGGGCGTGGTGGCCGCCGGCAACTCGACGCGGGCCTTGAGCGCGCCCGCCAGCGGCTGCTTGTTCCAGCGCGAGCCTTCCTGGATGCGCAGGTCCACGGCCGCCAGCCGCAACTGGCTCAGGTTCTCCAGCTCGGCGCCCAGATCCGCGCTCAGGCTCAGCACGGCCTGCGGAATGTCCTTGCCCAGCCACGGTCCCAGGTCCAGCCGCTCGGCGCCCACCCTGCCCTCGATGCGGTCGCGCCCCTGGCCATCCGCCGCGGCCTTGAGGTCGAACTGCGCCGTCAGCGTGGACGCGTCCGGCAGGCGCGCCTGGGCGCTGGCGCTGCGCAGCACCAGGGGCGTGCGCGGCGCCAGATCGGCCAGCACGTTCAACGCCAGCCCGGAGCCGGTGCCTTCCAGCTTGGCCTGCAGGCCGTCGAGCGACCCCGCCGCGTCGGCGCTCAGCAGCACACGGCAGGCCGGTTCCGGGGGGCCGACGAAAGCGGTGGCCGGCGCGTCGGCGGGCGCGGATGCAGGCGTCGCGCCCGTTGCCTTGCCGGCCTTTTGCGCCTGGGCGGGCTTGCCCGCCTTGCCGGATGCCTTGCCGGCCTTGTCGGTCTTGTCCGCGCCCTCCGGCCGCGCGCCGCCCGTCTGGGCATTCGCGCCATTGCCAACGATAGCGCGCAGGCGCTCGGCCTGGCACAGCGGGGAATCAGGGCCGGTGCCCCGCGCCGCCACGTCCAGTCGCAGGCTGAACGGCCACGGGTCCGCCAGCGCGCGCAACTCGGCCTCGCCGCTCAGCTCGGCCTGTCCGATCTCATGGCCGACGCGCAGGCTGGCGATGCGCAGCCGCGCGCTGTCCTGCCCGGCCGCGAAGGTGGCGGCCAGGCCGCTGAGCGACACGGGCAGGGCCTCGCCGTTCTGCAGCAGATGGAATTCGCCCAACGTGAGCTGGTCCAGCGCGATATCCACCGGCAGCGACGGCAGGCTGAAGGGCGCCTCGTCCTGCGCGGGCGGCGTCTCTTCGGCAGCCGCCGGCGCCAGCGTCACCGTCACGGCCGCGGCCGACAGCTCGCGCACGTGCAGCCGCCGCTGGCCCAGCGCGCGCCAGTCCACTTTCAGGCCGAGGTCCGCGATTTCGACGCGCGTGCCGCCCGTCTCGAGCTCCAGCCGTCCCACGTTCAGGCCGCGCAGCACCGAGCCGCGCACGTCCAACGCCTGGCCGTCCAGCTGCTGCGCCGCCGTGGTCAGCAGCAGGCGCGTGCCGCTCTGCGTGCCGGCCAGCCAGAACAGGAAACCGCAGGCCAGCACCGCCAGCATCGCCAGCCCGGGCAGCCACCACACCAGAAGATGGCGCAGGATCGCGCGCAACGTCCTCAAAACGCGATCCCCAGGGAGAAATGCAGTCGCAGGCTGCGGTCGCGCTGGCCATAGGCCACGTCCAGGAACAAGGGCCCGGCCGGCGTGCGCACGCGCGCGCCCACGCCGTAGCCGACCGCCAGCGACATGTCGCCGAAGGATTTGGCCGCGTCGCCGGCATCGACGAACACACCCATGCCCCAGCGCTCGTTGAAATAGTGGTCGTATTCCACGCTGCCCACCACCATCGCCGGCGCGCCCACGATCGCGCTGTTGCGCTTCAGGCCGATGCTCTGGTACTTGTAGCCGCGAATGGAACGCGCGCCGCCGGTGCGGAAGCCGAAGTCGTCAGGCACCTGGACCTTGCCATTGGCCCAGATGCGGCCCACCTCGCCGCGGACAGTCAGCACGTCGCGCCTGCCGATGGGCCACCATTTCTGCCCGCGCAGCCGGGCGCGCGTGTAGGGTTCGCCGGTGTTCAGCACCACGCCCAGGCCGCCGCCCACCGCAATCAGGTTGCCTTCGCGCGGGTCGTACTTGCTGTCCACGTCACGGCGCAGCCATTCAGCGGTGGCCGTGGCGGACGGCAGCGTGTATTCGTCGCCGTCCTCGATCCTGACGTGATCCTGCGCCAGCAGCAGGCCCCAGCGGGTTTCGTATTCGACGCGGCTGTCGCCGGCGCCCTTGCGCTCCTGCAGGCGCGTGGCGCCGAGCGCGTAGCGGGTCACTTCCAGCCCCTGGATGTCGGAGCGGTCGGCCAGCACGCCGAAGGAATCCTTGTAGCCGCGCTCGGTCGGCGGCAACAGGAAGTCGGCGTAGGCGCGCTGGCGCAGCCGGTCCACGCTGAAACCGGTTTCCAGTGTCAAGGGCTGGCCGAACACCACGTTCTGCCGATAGATCGATTCCAGCCGGGCGCCGGCCTCATCGTCCACGCCCATGGACACCGACAGGCGCTTGGGCGGCGCCTCCACCACCCGCACCTGCACGGGCAGCGTGACCTCGCCATCGGAATCGTAGGCCGCCGCGGGCGGCGGCTGGCCGCCGGAAACGGACGGGTCGCCCGCCGGCGCCGAAGCCAGGGCGTCGGCCGCCCCCGGCGCGCGGGCGCGGTCGGAGATCGGTTCGGGCGCGGCCTGTCCGCCGGGCTGCTGCAGCGACACGAAGGCGCCACGGAAAAACGCGGTGGACTGCAAGTCCTGCTGCCATTGGTCCAGCCGGCTCTGCTCGTAGGACGATCCCACCGAGTAGCGCACATAGCGCTGGACCAGTTTTTCCGGCACGCGCTCCAGGCCCTCGGTCTTGAGCTCGCCCATGTTCACCTGCGGACCGCTGTCGATGGTCACGGACAGCGCGGCGCTGGCCTGCTCGGCCTGGATCTCCGCCGCCGAGGACGTCATGCGCGCCAGCAGGAAATCACGCTCGGACACCTCGTCCAGCAGGGCCGCCTTGGCCTTGTTCCAGTCGCTGTTGATGAAGGGCTGGCCGACCTTGAGCCGCCAGTCCTCGCGCAGCTTCTGCACGCGCTGCGCGTACTCGGGCCGCGTGATCCGGCCGGTGAAGCCCAGATCCACGGAGGACACCGTCGTGCGCTTGCCCGACACGATGCCGATGTCCCAGGTCTCGCCGCCGATGTCGGTGCCGGCTTCCAGGGTGACGGTGGGGGAAAAATAGCCCTGCGTGGCGAGCGCGGCCAGCGTGGCGTCGCGCGCGCGCCGCCGCAGCCGGCTGATCTCTCCGCCGTCCTGGTCTTCGGCCAGGCGGGCGATCGCGTCCACGGCCTCGGTGATGGCCTGCAGCGCCGCCGGCGTCACGCCGCCGGGGTCGACCACGATTTCGGGACGCTTGGCCGCCGCTTCGCCCGCCATTGCGCAGAGTCCGGCCAGAAGGGCCCGGGCTGCCCAGCGCATGCGTCAGGTCGGCTGTTGCACGACGATGGAGGGGAACTTGCCCGCCATGTCGCGGGGCAGCGCCGCAACGCTTACCGCCAGTTTGCGGGCGATGCCGCGGTACAGGGCCGCCGCCTCGCTGCCGGGGTCGGAGACCACGGTGGGCTGGCCCGCGTCGGTCTGCTCGCGGATCGCCAGCGTGAGCGGCAGGCTGCCCAGCCAGGGCGTGCCGTACTGCTCGGCCATGCGCCGGCCGCCGCCTTCGCCGAAGATGTGCTCGGCATGGCCACATTGCGAGCAGATGTGGATGGCCATGTTCTCGACGACGCCCAGGATGGGCACCTCGACCTTCTGGAACATGCGCAGGCCCTTGCGCGCGTCCAGCAGCGCCACGTCCTGGGGCGTGGTGACAATGACCGCGCCCACCACCGGCACCTTCTGCGCCAGCGTCAGCGCCACGTCGCCGGTGCCGGGCGGCATGTCGACGATCAGGTAGTCCAGGTCGCGCCAGTTGGTCTGGCGCAGCAGTTGTTCGAGCGCCTGCGTGACCATGGGGCCGCGCCAGATCGCCGGGGAATCCGCGTCGATCAGGAAGCCGATGGAATTGGCCTGCAGGCCATGGCCCTCGAGCGGCTCCATGCTCTTGTTGTCGCGGCTTTCGGGCCGGCCCGACACGCCCAGCATGGTCGGCACGCTGGGGCCGTAGATGTCGGCGTCCAGCAGCCCCACCTTGGCGCCCTCGGCCGCCAGGGCCAGCGCCAGGTTCACGGCGGTGGTGCTCTTGCCCACGCCGCCCTTGCCGGAAGCCACGGCGATGATGTTGCGCACGTTCGGCAGCGGCTTCAAGCCCTTCTGCACCGCGTGCGCCGCGACCTTCCAGGTCACAGAGACCTGGGCGTCGGGCGCGCCGGCGGCGGCCAGCGCCGCGACGGCGATGCCGCGCACCTGATCCTTGAAGGCGTCGGCGGGATAGCCCAGTTCCAGCGTCAGGGCGACCCGGCCGCCCTGCAGTTGAATGTCACGATCTTTTACAGATACGCCCAGATCCAGGCCGGTATTCGGGTCTTGCGCGCCCCGCAACGCGGCGCGGATGTGTTCTATCGTTATACTCATGTCACTATGGTTCCGTAGGCAGCGCGGCTTCTGCTGGCCGCCGTCCCCTAAAGGATAGCGGATACGCGGGAACCTTTCGCTGCGTTTTGCATCCGACCTTCATGACGAATCCTCTCATCCGCTTCCTCCGTGCCGTCCTGTTTGCCGCGCTGGCCCTGATCGGCATGGCGATGGCGCTGGTGTTCATGCTCTCCACCGCGATCGCCGTGGCGATCCTGTACGTAGTGGCCAAGGTGCGCGGCAAGCCGTTCGGCGTGCGCGCCTACTGGAGCCAGCGCCAAGGCGCCCGCCCGAATCCGTTCCAGTCGGCCGCCGCTCCGTTCGCGCAAGCGCGCGGCGGCGACGTGATCGACGTCGAGGCCCGCGAAGTCCGCTGACGCCGGCGCGCCTGCCACGGCCGCCTCGCGGCGGCCGGGCGCGCACCAGGGACACTCCCTTCGGGCCGTTTCTTGACGGCCCGTTCTGTCTGCCCGCACCATCCGCCCCACTCCGGACCGGAGAGTCGGCCATGCGGTCCCGCCATCCCCTTTCGCCCCCCGCCGAGGCCCGCCGCTGGCCCGCCACCGCCATTGCCCTAAAATGGCCGGTCTATCCACCTTTCCCTCAACCGCACGAAGACCATGTCTCGCACTCTTTTCGTCACCACCGCCCTGCCCTACGCCAACGGATCCTTCCACATCGGCCACATCATGGAGTACATCCAGGCCGACATCTGGGTGCGTTCGATGCGAATGGCGGGCCACACGGTGCACTTCGTGGGTGCGGACGACGCGCATGGCGCGCCGATCATGCTGAAGGCGGAAAAGGAAGGCATCACGCCGCAGGCCCTGGTGGCGCGTTACGCCGCCGAGCGCCCGCAGTACCTGAACGGCTTCCACATCCGCTTCGACCACTGGCACTCGACCGATTCGGCCGAGAACGTGGCGCTGTCGCAGGACATCTACCGCGCGCTGAAGGCGCAGGACCTGATCGAGACGCGCTCGATCGAGCAGTTCTACGACCCGGTCAAGGGCATGTTCCTGGCCGACCGCTACATCAAGGGCGAATGCCCCAAGTGCCACGCCAAGGACCAGTACGGCGATTCCTGCGAAGTCTGCGGCGCGGTCTATGCGCCCACCGAACTGATCAATCCGTATTCGGCCCTGACCGGCGCCACGCCGGTGCTGAAGTCCTCGGACCATTTCTTCTTCAAGCTGTCCGATCCGCGCTGCGTGGAATTCCTGCAGCAATGGACCACGGGCGCCAACGCCGCCGGCGGCAGGCACCTGCAGCCGGAAGTGCTGGCCAAGACCCGCGAATGGCTGGGCGCCGATGACGGCGAAGCCAAGCTGGGCGACTGGGACATCTCGCGCGACGCGCCCTATTTCGGCATCGAAATCCCCGACGCGCCGGGCAAGTACTTCTACGTCTGGCTGGACGCGCCGGTGGGCTACCTGGCCTCGCTCAAGTCCTATTGCGACAAGGCCGGCCTGGATTTCGACGCGCTGCTCGACCCGAACGGCAACACCGAACAGGTCCACTTCATCGGCAAGGACATCATCTACTTCCACGCGCTGTTCTGGCCCGCCATGCTGAAGTTCGCCGGCCGCAAGACGCCGGACGCGCTGAACGTGCACGGCTTCATCACCGTCAGCGGCGAGAAGATGTCCAAGAGCCGCGGCACCGGCATCTCGCCGCTGCGCTATCTGGAACTCGGCATGAACGCCGAGTGGATGCGCTATTACATCGCCGCCAAGCTGAACGCCCGCGTCGAAGACATGGACTTCAACCCCGAGGACTTCATCGCCCGCGTCAACAGCGACCTGATCGGCAAGTACGTCAACATCGCCAGCCGCGCGGCCAGCTTCATCACCAAGCATTTCGACGGCCAGCTGGCCTATGCCGGCGACGCCGCCGCGCTGTCGGCCGAGTACGCCGAGCAGGCCGAATCGATCCGCGCCGCCTTCGAGGCGCGTGAATACAACCGCGCCATCCGCGAGATCATGGCCTGCGCCGACCGCATCAACCAGGCCTTCGACACCGCCCAGCCCTGGGTGCTGGCCAAGGGCATCGGCAGCGCCGACGCCGCGCAGAAGGCCGCGCTGCAGGACATCTGCTCGCGCTCGCTGGCCGGCTTCAAGGCCCTGTCCGTAATGCTGGCCCCGGTGCTGCCGGAACTGACCGACCGCGTCGCGCGCGAGCTGTTCGGCGCGCAGGCCGGCATTGTCTGGGCCGACGCCGCCGCGCTGCCGCGGACCGTGGCACCGTTCAAGCACCTGATGCAGCGCGTCGAGCCGCAGATGCTGGAAGACCTGTTCGAACCGCCCGCGCCTCCGGCCGTGATCCCCGGCGGCGAACCGCTGGCCGAGACCATCTCCATCGACGACTTCGCCCGCGTCGACCTGCGCATCGCGCAGATCGTCAACTGCGAACACGTCGAGGGCTCGACCAAGCTGCTGCGCCTGACGCTGGACGTGGGCGAAGGCCGCCACCGCAACGTGTTCTCCGGCATCAAGTCGGCCTACCAGCCCGAAGACCTGATCGGCAAGCTGACCGTGATGGTGGCCAACCTGGCCCCGCGCAAGATGAAGTTCGGCGTGTCCGAAGGCATGGTGCTGGCCGCCAGCCACGCCGACGAATCGGTGGATGCCGGCATTTACGTGCTGGAGCCCTTCCCCGGCGCCAAGCCCGGCATGCGCGTGCGCTGACGCGGCGCCGGCCCGACGATAAAAAACCCGCCTCACGGCGGGTTTTTTCTTGATCGCGCCAGGTGCGCGGCGGCTCAGGCCCGGCTGGGCGCCAACGCCGGATCCAGCGACACGCGCTCATCGAACACGAAGCACTTGCCCTCGTAGCCCGGCCCGCCGGTCTCCTCGAAATACTTGAGGATGCCGCCCTCGAGCTGGTAGACGTGATCGATACCCGCCTCGTTCATGTAGATGGCGGCCTTCTCGCAGCGGATACCGCCGGTGCAGAAGCTGACCACGGTCTTGCCCCGCAGCTCGTCGCGGTGCGCCTGCACCGCGTCCGGGAACTGGGTGAAGCGCTCGATGCGCCAATCGATGGCGTTCCTGAATGTGCCCTCGTCGACCTCGAAGGCGTTGCGCGTATCCAGCATCACGACCGGACGACCGGCGTCGTCCGCGCCCTGCGCCAGCCAGCGCGCCACCGTGCGCGCATCCACCGCCGGCGCGCGACCGGCCTCGGGGCGGATGGCCGGATGGTTCATGCGGATGATCTCGCGCTTGATCTTCACCAGCAGCTTGCGGAACGGCACCGCGTCGCTGTAGCTGTACTTCGGTTCCAGGTCGGCGAAGCGCGCATCCTCGCGCAGCACGCCCAGGAAAGACTCGATGCCTGCGGACGCGCCGGCCAGGAACAGGTTGATGCCTTCCTCGGCCAGCAGGATCGTGCCTTTGAGTCCGTCCTCGCGCGCGCGGGCCAGCAGCGTTTCCCGCAACTCGGGCAAGCCGTCGAGCGAGACGAATTTATAGGCGGAGATATTGGCAACGGAAGACATGGACGTAGCGTGACAAGACCGGCGCGGCATGCGCGGGCCGCGAAAAATGCGGAATGCGCGGGAGCCGCCATCATAATCGCTGGCGGGCCCGCGCCCGGACCGGGGCCTCAGCGCCGCACCGGCTCCTGCTCGACCACCGCGTCCAGCACCCATTTCAAGCCGGACGCATCGGCCGGCGGATTCGGATCGCGCACTTCGACCACGCGCAGCCGATAGCGCACGCCCGGCTGGAAATTGAAGCCGGTGATATCGCCATACCAGAGCTGCCAGGGCTGGGCCGCGCTGTCGCGCACCTGGTAGCACATGGCGCGGCCAGCGCCGGCATTGCAGGGCACCCGCTCGGAATCGACGTACACGAGCTTTTTCGGCCCCATCTGGCCGCCGGTCGCCGGATCGATCCGGCGGCCGAAATCCAGCGTGTCGCCCGAGGACAGCAGCAGCGTCAGGCGGCGCGGATTGCCGGTGTTGTCCAGCGTGCTGGACGTGATGCGCGTCAGGCCGTCGAGGAAATCCTGCTCCAGCCGCATGGCCTCCGGATTGCAGGCCATCATGGTGGACACCGGACGCGAGCGCACGATCAGCAGCCCATTGGCCACCGTGTAGGGCGCGTTGTACTGATTGCAGCCGCCAAAGCCGCTGACCACGGGCGCGCCCTGGTCATGGATGAAGCTGATCGTGACGGGCCGCGAGGTCTGCGACGGATGGGGAATCTGGCGCAAGGCGCCGCCGGGTCGCGTCCAGCGGGCCAGGTCCCAGCTGGTCTGCGCGTACACGTCGGACGCGGCGGCGGGCTGGAAGCGCGGATCCTGCGCGCCCGGGCCGCGCGGCGGCGATGCGCAGGCGGCAAGACCGACGGCGAGCGCGCAGGGAGCGAGCCAACGCAAGCTGGAGGATATGGACATGGAAGATCTCCCGAAATCGACGTGAAGCGCCCGTACCGGCGGCCCGACATTGTAGGCAAGGCGCACGGACGCCACGCCGGCGGAAAACAGACTGAAACGCCTGGTCGCCAGGCCGCTCAGGGGGTGGGCGGATCCTCGCGCCGCACGAACTCCAGCACGTCGCCGCCGCGCAGGTTGAAGGTCAGGTGACGGGGTGCCCCGCCGTTGTCGAGCGTGAAGGTATCGATGCTGCCCAGGCCGCGCAGGTAGTCCGCTTCCAGGCCGGCTCGCTCCGGCGTCGGGCAGGCCATGCGCGTGGCCGCCGGCGCGTCGATGCGCAGCCTGCCTCCCTCGATCCTGTAGGTGCCCATGTAGCGGTTGCAGCCGGCGAAGCCATTGACGCGGTATTGCTTGCCCTGGGCCAGGAACACCAGCTTCACGGGCTCGCCGTTGTCGCCATGGGGAATGTCGCGCAGCGCGCCGCCGGGCTGGACCCAGCGCACCAGTTCCCAGGCGGTCTGCGCCAGCGAATCCGCGCTGCTGGCCGCGTTGGCGGCGGCCGCTCCTTGCGGACGAGCGCCGCCGGATCCCGCGCATCCCGCCAGCGCCAGGGCCAGCAAACCCATGCAAAGCAGGCGGCCGGGCAAGAACTGAGTATTGGGCATGGGCGGAACCTCCGATTGATTGCACACCCCTAGACTGTAACCGGCATCGTTCGCCGTTGTCCCGCGCCTTGCGCCGGCCCTCAGCCCTACGCCCGAGGGCCAAAGCGGGAGTCCGGCGCTCGGCGGGCAAGCCAAGCGACCGGGTACTGGGTCTTATGCCTCATGGCGCGCGGCGACGCCGGCGCGCAGAATCGCCTGAACTCCAGCCGTGGCATCGCTACCCGGGCGGCCGCCATGGCGGCGACTGCCGCGGGCCGACAATGCCCGCGCAACGCGCCGGAGCACGCGAAACAGGCTGCGGAGACATCCCGATGGGCATTCTGAGAACCTTGCTGGCGCTGTCCGTGGTCCTGGACCACCTTGGCGGCGGCGCGACGAATCAACTGGTCGGCGGACGCCTTGCGGTGCAGCTGTTCTATGTGATCTCCGGTTTCCTGATTTCCTACGTACTGACCGGCACCGACCGTTACCAGGGCGCGACGGGGCACTTCTACGCCAACCGGCTGCTACGCCTGTTTCCGGTCTACCTGGCGGTCGCTGCGCTGACCCTGGCCGCTCACGCCGCCGGCGATGGCAGCTTTTTCCGTCTCTACGACGACCTGCCCCTGTCGGCCCGGCTGTTCCTGATCCTGTCCAATCTTTTCATCGTGGGACAGGACTGGCTGATGTTCTTCGGCATCGAGCATTCCTCCCTGCTCTTTACCGGCAGTTTCGCGCACAGCGACGTGCCGCTCTACCAGGGGCTGCTGGTGCCGCAGGCCTGGACGCTGGGCGTGGAGATCACGTTCTACCTGGTCGCGCCCTTCGTCCTGCGGTCGCCGCGCAGGCTGCTCGCGCTGCTGGCCGCCTCGCTGGCCCTGCGGGCCGTGCTCATCGCCACCGGCATCGGCTTGAGCGATCCCTGGACCTACCGCTTCTTTCCCGCCGAGTTGGCGCTGTTCCTGGCCGGCGCGCTGTCGCACCAGATACTGCTGCCGCGCTGGCAGGCGCTGACGCGCCGCTGGCCCCGGCTGCCGGAACTGGGCGTCGCCATCCTGGCGGCGTACTGCTGCGCGCACTTTTTCATCGGGCTGAACCACAACCTGCGCGACGCGCTGGCGGTGCTGCTGTTCGCGGCGCTGCTGCCGCTGGCCTTCCTGTTTCAGGCGCGATACCGGCTGGACAAGGCGATTGGCGAACTGAGCTACCCGATCTATATCTGCCATGCCCTGGTGATCCTGTTCTTCGGCTGGCTGCTCGACGGCGCCAGCGCGCGCCAGCCGGCGCTTTTCGATGCGCTGGTGCTGACCGGCTGCATCGGCTTCGCGGCCCTGCTCAACGCGCTGATCGCCGATCCCGTCGAACGCTTGCGCGTCCGGCTGCGCGCCGGCGGTCGGGAGGACCTGTCCGTCGATCCGAGGCCCGCGGCAAGCCAACCCGCCGCGTCGCGCCAGCGGCGCGTGAACCCTATTCGCCGCGCGCCCTGATATACGCGGCCAGCACCTGCTCGATCTGGCGCTTTTCCTGGGTGCTCAGGCGCGCATACGTGGCATAGGAAACGGTTTCGAACGGCCAGGGCGGCGGCACATCGGGCTCGCCCGCGCTGGCGGCGGGCTCGGCCGGCTCCGGACTGAACATCGGGCCTTCCCCGGCGCTCAGCCAAATGGGGCTGACCCGCAGCGCGCGGGTCAGCTTGATCAGGGCCTCGCTGGACGGCTGAAGGCGTTGACCGCTTTCATAGTTGCCGATGGCGCTTTGCGACAGGTTGCTCGCGACCGCCAAGTCCTTTTGTGTCCATCCCTGTAGCATCCTTGCGTTGCGCAGACGATGGCTAAACGTGTCCAATCGATCAACCTGAGCCATTAATTTGAATTTATTTATTTGATTAAAACATCTCAATACTGCTGCCAAACAAACGGATTACACCCCAATTTCCGGGCTAATCCGCAAATCTCGCAACGCCTCCTCTTCCGCCCGTCCGCCGCCAGTCCTGGCGCCCGCGCCCCGCGCTCGCCGTCTCCCAAAAAGCGCTATCTATCAGCAGCTTGCGCAGACGCTCGGGCGGCCGGAACCGAGCCCTGGCCTTGGGCCGGATCCGGCGAGAGTGTAGGAGTTTGGATGCACTAAAAATAGAAAATAATGTATCGGTAATACTTAATATCGCATCGTTGCAACCACGGAATAAAACAGCGTTTCAATGGGTTTGGACGGATTTGAGCAATCGCATCTGTTACCGCTAGAAACTACAGAAACTTATCTTCACAAAAAAACACGCCCGTGTTTAAATGAAACACGGGCGTGACTTCCAAGCAGTACCGGGTCATCGGCGGCCAAAGGCGCAGAACGCCAGGCCATGCGCCGCCCGGACCCCGTGCCTGCCAGCCGGCAACCGCAGCCGGAACGCGGACCTTTTCCGCCATCCGTGCAACCACTCGCCCGCATTCCAACAACACCGCCACGCTTGCGACGCCGAGCGGGCGGCACAGGGAGAGGGGCATGACACGCAAGGATCGGACTGCACGGGCAAGAAGCCATCGCCACCGGGCCATGGACGACCGACAGACCGCCGGCCCCTCGGCCGGATCCCTTGCCTTCCGGGCGGATACCATCCGGTAACGCCCGCGCCCCCTTTCCACGCGGCGGCTGCGCCGCGCAGTCTCATTGGAAGCATCAATGAACAACACGCTGGATGTCATTTTCCTGGGCAAGGACGACGCCAGGCATGCCAGACTGATCGAGGCGCTGTCCCATCTGGGTTTCAACGTGCGCCGCTGCCACGAACTGGTCGATGTGTACGAGCGCTACTCCCGGCGCCCGAGCCCGCTGGTGGTGCTGGAAGCGCCGCTGCCCGACGTGCATAACGCGGCCGTGCGGTTGCGCGGCATCGACCGGGGCCTGGGCATCGTCGCCATCGCCGCGTTTCCCGACGCCGAAAGCCGGATACGCACGCTGCTGTGCGGCGCCGACGCCTGCCTGTCGCCCGAGGTCAGCGGACTGGAGCTGGCCGCGGTCTTGCAGGCGCTGGTGCGGCGCGCGGCCGGCATGGACGCCGAGCCGGGCGATATTCCGGCCAACGGAGAGCCGCCCAGCGACGCATGGCGGCTGGCCAACAAGGGCTGGACCCTGATCAGCCCGGGCGGGCGCACCATGGGCTTGACCACCGGAGAGCGCGACTTCCTGTCGCGCCTGGTGCACGCGCCGGATCGCAAGGTCAGCCGCGAGGCCTTCTATGCCGACGGCGCGGACGACGCCGACAGCGGCGTCACGCGCCGCCGCTTCGTCGACGTCATGATCAGCCGCCTGCGCCGCAAGGCCACGGCCAACCACATGACCCTGCCCATCCGCGCGGTGCACGGCTGGGGCTATATGTTCGCGGCCGACATCAAGCTGGACCTGGACGAGCGCGCGCAGGCCGACGATGGCGCCGAAGAATGGCGACGCGATACGGCCGTCGCGAACGCGACGTCATACTGAATACAATCTGGAAGGGAAATATGCGCAAACCCGGGATGGATCCGCGTCCGGAAGCGACAGGCAGGAAGCAGGCGAAAAAAACGCGGCGCTGCCCCGAAGGTAAGACGCCGCGCTAAAACAACACGTGAACAGGAGCCATCAGCCGGCACTGATGCCTTCTACCTGGATCACGCGATTCCAACATTCGTGCCTCACTACTCACGCTCGGAGTGAACCGTGAGTCAGTGCGGGGTCTCTAGTCCCCGCCCCGACCGCTGCGTGCAATACACGGGAAATCGTCCGCCTTGCTGCTGGCGGGCTTTTCGCCCGTATCAGCGGCGTTCCTTTCGGATCGCAGCGTGATGTAGGAAGTTTAGGACCAGGCTCGGATTTATCGTAATTCTTTGTTGATAGCCTTCCATACATAATAGGTATAGCGGCAGACCTTACTCACCGTCCTAAAATGGGCGCCATCGACAATCCCCGGTCCCATGCCCTTGTCCCCCTCCCCGCTCCTGCGGCGGCTGCGCAAGCTGACGTCGCTGTTCCCGTCCAACTGGTGCCTGGCCTTCCTCGTCGCGCTGGATGGCTACGCGTTCATGCACCCCGTGCTGCGCGAAGTGCAGGCGCGCGAGTATTCGTTCTGGCTGGCGCTGGACAACTGGCAGGAGATCATGCAAGTGGTCGGGCTGCTGGAGATTCCGCGGCTGGTGCTGGGCGTGGGCCTGCAGGTGATCGCGCTGGGGTTGATCCTGAAGGCCCGCATCGCCTGGGCCTTCTCGCTGGTGCTGCTGATCGGCGTGGGCACCTTCGCCATCCTGGGCGACAGCGGACACGCAGGCCTGGGCATCTATACGCTGGTGCTGATCCTGGCGCTGATGGCCTATTGGCGCCGCTTCGACCGGGCCAGCGTCACGGCGGGCTCGCTGTTCGCCCTGGTCAGCGTGCTGTCGCTGCTGATCTACGCGGTGTTCGGCACGCTATACCTGGGCGATGAATTCAATCCGCCCGTCCACGACGCCGGCACCGCGCTGTACTTTTCCATCGTATCCATGTCGACAGTGGGCTATGGCGACATCACGCCGCACTCGGGCGCGGCCAGGCTGTTCACCGCGTCGATTATCATCCTCGGCATCACGGTGTTCGCCACCTCCGTCAGCGCCATCGCCGGCCCGGTGATCGGCGGCAACCTGAAACGCCTGGTCAAGGGCCGATTCTCCACCGCCATGAGAAAGAACCACATCATCATCGCGGGCGCGACGCCGCTGGCGCTCAGCGTCTACGACGGACTGCGCAGGCGCGGCGACGAAGTCACCGTCATCGTGCCCGCCGGCGTGCCGCAGGAATATCCGGCGACGGCCGACCTCATCGAAGGCGACCCGTCCAGCGTCGAGGTGCTGCGCGCGGCCGGCGTGACCCGCGCCCGCTACGTGCTGGCGCTGCGCGACGACGATGCGGAGAACGCCTTCATCGTGCTGGCCACCCAGGAAGCCACCGCCGGCCAGGGCGCCAAGACGGTCGCGCTGGTCAACACCAGCAAGCACCTGGAAAAAATCCGACGCGTGCGGCCGGACATGGTGTTCTCGGTGCAGCTGCTGGGCGCGGAGCTGCTGGCCCGCGCCATCAACGGCGAACCGTTGGACAGCCAGGCCATCACCGATCTGTTCTTCGCCAAGGCCGGCCCGGCCGCCGCCGAACCGGCCTGACGCCAGGCAGCCCCGCTCACTCGCAGCGGTACACGTTGCCCGTCAAGGTCACGTTGGTCTGCTCCGAATGATCCTTGCGGCCGGTCTGCCCGGCCCGCTGCGTCAGCAGGTATACGACATTGCCGCCCATCGCCGCCGCGCGGTTCTTCAGGTCATTGCGGGCGCCCGTCTCCAGGTCGGCATTGGACGTGATCGCGCCCCTCAGGAAATCGCCCTGGCTGCCGGTCACGTCGCCCAGGAACGCGCAGCCCTTGCCGGGCTCGTTGTGCGTGATGCGCACGTTGCTCGCGGCCCCGGGGGCCAGCGGCGTGGGCGCGCAGGCCGCCAGGGCGCAGGCGGAAAGCAACAGGATCAGCGACCGGACATGGCGGCGGCACTGCGGACTTTGCATGATGATCATCCATCGTAGGGGCGTGTGAAACCGCCGCGCCATGCTTCATGCATGCGCGGACGGCATTGGGAAACAGGAGGAATCAGTCGAGGCGGAAATCGAAGCCGGCGTCCGCCGCGGTCATGCCGGCGGCCTCGTCCGGCACGTACTCCAGCAGATCGCCGGGCTGGCACTGCAGCACTTCGCAGATGCGGGCCAGCGTATCGAAGCGGATGCCCTTGACCTTGCCCGACTTCAGCAGGGAAAGGTTGGGTTCGGTGATGCCGATCTCCTGCGCGAGCTGGCGCGCCTTCATCTTGCGCTGCGCCAGCACCACGTCGAGCCTGACCACGATCGCCATCAGATGAACCCCCGGTTCTCTTCGGCCACGTGCGCCGCTTCTTCCATGGCCCAGGCCAGCGCGAACAGCAGGCCGCCAAGCAGACCCAGCAGGATGTCTTCCAGCTGGATGTGGATGAGCATGTGCGGCTCGCCGGGCGCGTTCCAGGTGAAGAGCAGCACCAGCAGCATCTTCACCAGCGGCGAGCACAACGCGAACAGCGTGATGAGCAACGCGATGCCGCGCAAGCGACGGGCCGTGGCCGAGGTCAGCACTTCGCCGCGCGCGAAGTCGCCAAACATCGCATGGGCATGCGCGATGCCGCGCAGCACCAGCGCCAACTGCAGTCCCAGCAATGAGAAGCCCGCCACCCGATAGCCCGGCCCGAGCTGCAACGCGGGCGCGCGGGACGGATCGGTGATGCCCAGCAGCGCATGCAGGCTGCGGGTCAGCGCCGCATCCGAACTCAGGAACCAGATGGCCACGGCCAGGACGACGAACAGGACGGCCGTGGCCGCGAGCAGCCAGCGCATGCAGCGCGAAAGTCGGCGGATGCGCGCCATGCGGCGAACGCCATCGCTGATGGCCGCGGCCGACGGCTGCGTGGGGAAATGAAGCATCTCGGAAAGTCCTGGCGAGCGTTGCGGATCACTATCAATTGCTGTAGTGTAGCAAATACTTATCGCAAAACAATAATTTTTTAACCCCAAAAAGCAAGCCGTATGCGATTTATGAAACCCATCGCCGGTCTCGCGGCGCTGGGCCTGGCGCTGCTGCTGCTCGTTCCCGCCGGCACCTCGGCCTCCGACGACGCAAGCTGCGCGCGGGCCGGCGATGGCGGCCTGCGTCTGCGGGTTCAATGGTCCCTGAGCAACCGCTATTCGCCGCTTGGCCTGCCCCGATTGACGCTGGAGCGCGGGCCCGCGCGGCCCGCAACGCCCTGCATCTGCCTGCGCGACGCCGGCTAATCCGGCACGACCGGCCGCGATTGCCCCGCGTACCAGGCCATGAAATCGGCCGAACGCAAAGGACGGGAAAACAGATAGCCCTGGATGAAGGCCACGCCGCGCTCGGTCAGGTAGTCGAACTGGAAGCGCTGTTCCACGCCTTCGGCCACCACCGACAGCCCCAGCCGGTGCGCCAGCATGATGATCACGTCCAGCACCAGCGCCTCTTCGCCGTCCGGTTGGATCGCATGCACAAAACCCTTGTCGATCTTCAGGTAGTCCACCGGGAACTTCTGCAGATAGGACAGCGAGCAATGGCCGGTGCCGAAATCGTCAATGGCCACGCGCACGCCCTCGGCGCGCAGCGTGTCGATGTTGCGGCGGGCGCGGCCGCTGTCCTCGATCAGGCTGCGCTCGGTGATTTCCAGCACCAGCAGCGGCTGGCGCGCGGCCGTCGCGGCGACGAAGGCGCGCACGTCCGGCACCAGATCCTCGCTGGACAGATGCTCGGGCGCGATGTTCACGCCCACATGAAAGCCCGGCGGCGTGTCCCATTCGCGCATGTCGCGCTCGATCAGGCCCAGCAGATGCTGGGTCAGCTCGATGATCACGCCTTCCTGCTCGGCCGCCGCGATGAAGATGTCGGGCCGCACCAGCCCCGTGCCCGGACGCATCCAGCGCATCAGCGCCTCCACCCCTTCGAAGCGGCCCGTGACCTGGCTGTACACCGGCTGGTACTCCACATGGAACTCGCCCGCCGCCATCGCGCGGCGCAACTGTTCCCGGTAGGACTGGCGGCTGCGCTGCAAGCGATATGCCGCCCAGGCCAGCAGCGCGCCCGCCAGCAACGACAAAGGCACGTAGGTCAGCAACAGCTTCTGCCACTCCAGCCCCAGCGCCTGCGGCGGCACCACCACGCTGATGCGCAGTTTCGCGCCGTTCATGCTGTCCGTCATCTCCTGGTACACGGGCTCGACGCTGCCGGCCCAGTCCGTCCAGGACGCACTGCGTACCGGCGCCCCTTCCCCCAGCGTCAGCTCGATCTGGAAGTCGCCCAGGGTCGCGACCGAATTGATGATGTCCTGCAGGTTGCGCCCATCAACCACCACCGCGCCGCTGCGGCCATCCCGGCCCGGCACGCCCAGCAGGATGGCCGGCCGGTCGGGCGCCATCGGCGTGCCCTGCGCGGTATACAGCCAACCGGCCGGCGTCATGCTGCGCGGCCAGCGGTGAAACTCGGTGATGCTGTAGTCCGTCGCGCCGACCGCCGACGAACAGTAGATGCGATCATCCTGCGCCAGGATCAGCGCGCGAACATATGGATTCAACGTGGCCCAGCGCTGCATGGTGGGCAGGGCCTCGCCGCAGTCCTTGGCCGTCAGGTCGACCAACCGCACCAGCAGCTCGCGCGCCTGGGTCAGGATGGTGCCGGTCTGCACCCGCACCACGCCGGCCGCGATCGACGCGTCCTTGCGCACCTCGCCGACTGCGTGAAACCAGCTCCAGCCCACACAGAGCAGGACCGGCAGCACCATGGCCAGCGCAACGGGCAGGAAACGCCACGATGACACGCGGGCAGTCATTCCCGATGTAGGCAAGCCGCCCCCTCTTGTGGATAAGGATGAAAGAATCGTAGCGTCCGGCGACAGCATACGACACCATGCTCAAGACGGTGTCAAGCCGGGCGCGGATTCCTCTACCGGTCGCCAATCTGCGCTGGCGCGCCGGCTTGCCCGCCGCCCGCTTCCAGCAGTTCGCCGATCAGCGCCGCATGGGCGCGCCTGCGGGCAGCCATGTCGATGCGCTCCTGGGGCCCGAGCAGGATGCAGGCCACCATGGTATGCACGATGGGCGACAACAGCAGCCAGGGATGTTCCTGCGCCACGCCGCCCGCGCACAGCCCGCGCGCGCGCGCCCGCTCCAGCAGGCACGCCAGGCAGGCCTGCTGGGCGTCGGTGGTCTCGCGCCGCCAGCGCGCGGCCAGCTGCGGCACGCGGGCGCTTTCGGCCAGCAACAGCCGCATGGCGCTGATCATGGCCGGATTGGCCAGGCTTACATAGAGCTGATCGACGATGCGTTCAGCCAGATCGCGCGTGGACGAGGCGCCGTCGACCACCGCCTCCACGTCCAGCGGCGCCGGGCTCAGGTGACGCGCGATCAGCGCCTCGAACACCGCTTCCTTGCTGGAGAAATGCGCATACAGCCCGCCCTTGGACAGGCCCGCCCGCAGCGCGATGTCATCCATCCTCGCGCCCGCGTATCCCGAAGCCGAAAACTCCTGCAGCGCCGCGTCAAGTATCTGCGCGACCCGCAAAGCCGGCGCAAGCCGGCGCCGCTGAGTCCCCATGGCCCCACTCCTGAACAGAACGGGTCCATTAAAAACCGACTGGCCGGTCGCTAACTTGACTTTGATCAAGGAATGATCAAGACCGCCTGGGCACAATGACAGCAAGATCCTGCCATCGGCCGCCGCCGGCGCCGGAACCGGGCCACCAGCCCGCCTCCACGCCCGAGTGGCCGCCTGCCGGCGGCGCAAGCCCGCCGGCGTCCTGGAGCATGCATGCCGACCTCATCCGATTCCGCATGGGCAAGCAAAGCGAACACGCTGGACACGGCCGCGCGCGCCGCGATGGCCCGCTGGACCGGCGGCCTGTCGCCGGCGGCCGGCCTGCTGGCCTGGACGGACTGGGCCTCGCACCTGGCCTGCGCCCCGGGCAAACAGGCTGAACTGGCCAGCCTGGCATTTCGCCAGGCCGCGCAACTGGGCCGCTACCTGCTGCCCGTCACGGCGGCCCAGGCGCCGGACGCCCCCGCTGCCCGTGACCGCCGCTATGCCGGTGAAGGCTGGCGCCAATGGCCCTATAACCTGTGGAGCGAAGGATTCCTGGCGGCCCAGCAGTGGTGGGAACAGGCCACGCAGGGCGTGCCCGGCGTGGATCCCCATCACGCGCAGCTGGCGGCCTTTGCCGCGCGCCAGTGGCTGGACCTGATGTCGCCGGGCAACCAGATCGCCGGCAACCCCGAAGTGATGCGCCAGACCTGGCAGGAAGGCGGCGCCAACCTGCTGCGCGGCGCCGCCCATGCCTGGGAAGACGCGATGCGCGCGCTGGCCAACCAGCCGCCCGCGGGCGCCGGCGACTACATCCCCGGCAAGCAGGTCGCCGTCACGCCCGGCAAGGTGGTGTGGCGCAACCGGCTGATGGAACTGCTGCAGTACAGCCCCGCCACCCCGACCGTGCGCCCCGAGCCCGTGCTGATCGTGCCGGCCTGGATCATGAAGTACTACATCCTGGACCTGTCGCCGCACAACTCGCTGATCGCCTACCTCGTGCGCCAGGGTCATACGGTGTTCTGCATTTCCTGGAAGAATCCCGGCGCGCAGGACCGCGAGCTGGGCATGGACGATTATCTCGCGCTCGGCATCGGCGAAGCGCTGGACGCCATCGCCGCCATCGTGCCCGACACGCGCGTGCACGCCGCCGGCTACTGCCTGGGCGGCACCCTGCTGACCATCGCCGCCAGCGCCATGGCGCGCGACGGCGACACGCGCCTGGCCAGCCTGAGTCTGCTGGCCGCGCAGACCGACTTCAGCGAGCCGGGCGAGCTGGCGCTGTTCATCGACGAAAGCCAGGTCAGCCTGCTGGAGGCGCAGATGGCGCGCACCGGCTACCTGACCTCGCGGCAGATGGCCGGCGCCTTCCAGATGCTGCGGTCCTATGACCTGCTGTGGTCGCGCATGATCAACGAATACCTGCTGGGCCGGCGAGCGCCCATGTCGGACCTGATGGCCTGGAATGCCGACGCGACCCGCATGCCCGCGCGCATGCACGGCCAATACCTGCGCCAGCTGTTCCTGCACAACGACCTGGCGGCCAACCGGTATCGGGTCGACGGCCGCCCGGTGATGCTGCGCGACCTGCGGCTGCCCTTGTTCTGCGTAGGCACCGAGAACGACCACGTGGCGCCATGGCGCTCCGTATTCAAGCTGCACGGCCTGACGCCAGCGCCGCTGGACTTCGTGCTGACCAGCGGCGGCCATAACGCCGGCATCGTCAGCGAACCCGGCCACCCGCGCCGCCGCTACCGCAGTCTGGCGCGTCCCGCCGGCGGCCCCACGCTGACGCCGGACGAGTGGCTGCAGGCCGCGCCCGCGCACGACGGTTCATGGTGGCCGGCCTGGACGAGCTGGCTCGCCGGCCTTTCCGGCAAGCCCCGCAAGCCGCCCGCCCTGGGCGCGCCGCGCCAAGGCTATCCCGTGCTGGCGGACGCGCCCGGCGCCTATGTCCTGGAGAAAGAGGAATGACCCCAGACCTGCCCGCCCGACCGGCATCCGCGCGCGTGCTGCGCGCGCTAGGCGCGGCGCTGCTGCCGCTGCTGGCGGGCGGCTGCCTGTCCATGGCGCCCGATTACCAGCGTCCCGCCGCACCGGTGCCCACGACCTATGAGCAGGCGCCCACGGCGGACGCCGAGACGCCGGCGGCGGCGACCGTCAACTGGCGCGACTACTACACCGCCCCGATCCTGCAAGACCTGATCGACAGCGCGCTGCGCAACAACCGCGACCTGCGCACGGCGCTGCTGCGCGTCGAGGAAGCGCGCGCGCTCTATGGCATCCAGCGCGCCGACCAGTTCCCCACGATAGGCGTGCAGGCCGACGGGTCGCGCGCCCGCGTGCCGGGCGACCTGAACCTGACGCGCCAGCCGCAGATCAGCAGCCAGTACCAGGTAGGCGTCGGCATGGCGAGCTGGGAGCTGGATTTCTGGGGCCGCGTGCGCAGCCTGAAGGACGCCGCGCTGCAAAACTACCTGGCCTCCGACGCCGCCGCCAGGGCCGCCACGCTCAGCCTCATCACGCAGGTGGCCGACGGCTACCTGACGCTGCGCGAGCTGGACGAACGCCTGGCGCTGACGCGCGCGACCATTGCCTCGCGCGCCGAATCGCTGCGCATCTTCAAGCGCCGCTTCGAGGTCGGCGCGATCTCGCGGCTGGACCTGACCCAGGTGGAAACGCTGTGGCAGCAGGCCACGGCGCTGGGCGCGGACCTGGAACAGAGCCGCGCGGCGCAGGCCCACGCGCTGGCGCTGCTGGCGGGCGGCCCGCTGGCGCTGCCTCCGGCCGGCGCGCGGCTGGACGACGCCGCCGTCATGCGCGACCTGCCGGCGGGACTGCCGTCCGACCTGCTGGCCAGCCGTCCCGACATCGTCGCGGCCGAGCACCGTCTAAAAGCCGCCAACGCCAACATCGGCGCCGCCCGCGCCGCCTTCTTCCCGTCCATCACGCTGACCGGCGCCTACGGCACCGCCAGCGCCGAGCTGGACGGCCTGTTCGACAGCGGCAGCCGCGCCTGGAGCTTCGCGCCGAAGCTGAGCCTGCCGATCTTCGACGCCGGCCGCCGCTCCGCCGCGCTGGACCTGGCCGAGACGCGCCGCGACCAGGCCGTGGCCGGCTACGAGAAAGCCATCCAGAGCGCTTTCCGCGACGTGTCCGACGCGCTGTCGGCGCGCCACTGGTTGGCCGAGCAGGTGGAGGTGTTGCGCGCCACCGTCGCCGCGCAGGGCGAACGCGCCCGGCTGGCCCAGCTGCGCTACGACCACGGCGCCTCGCCCTACCTGGAAGTACTGGACGCGCAGCGCGACCTGCTGGCCGCGCAGCAGAAGCTGGTGCAGACGCGGCGCGCGCTGCTGTCCAGCCGCGTCGGCCTGTACGCGGCGCTGGGCGGCGGCACGCGCCCGCCTGCCCTGACCGAGACGCCCACCCCATCCGCCACACCCGCCGATGCCGCCCCGCCCGCGCCGGTTCGCGGCCAATAAACCCGAAGGATCTCCTCCCATGCGCATACCCGCCAAGAAACTGCTTCCCGCCCTGCTCGTCGTAGCCGTGGCTGGCGCCGGCTACCTGGGCTGGCGCCTGCTGGGCGACCACGGCCCCGGCGAAGGCTTCATCAGCGGCAACGGCCGCATCGAAGCCACCGAGATCGATGTCGCCGCCAAGCTGCCCGGCCGCGTGCAGGACGTGCTGGTCAAGGAAGGCGACTTTGTCGCCGCCGGCCAGCCGCTGGCGCGCATGCAGGTCGATACCCTGTTGGCCCAGCGCGCCGAGGCCGTGGCCCAGCAGCAGCGCGCGATCAACGGCGTGGCCAGCGCCGCCGCCCAGACCGCGCAGCGCGAAAGCGACAAGCTGGCGGCCCAGGCCGTGGTGGCGCAGCGCGAGAGCGAGCTGGACGCCGCGCGCCGGCGCCTGGCGCGCTCCGAAACCTTATCGCGCGAAGGCGCCTCGTCGATCCAGGAACTGGACGACGACCGCGCCCGCGTGCGCAGCGTCCAGGCCGCCGTGCATGCCGCGCGCGCCCAGGTGACGGCCGCGGCCGCCGCCATCGAGGCCGCGCGCGCCGCCCAGGTGGGCGCGCAATCGGCGGTCGAGGCGGCGCAGGCCACGGTCGCGCGCATCGACGCCGACCTGGCCGACAGCGAGCTGCGCGCGCCGCGCGCCGGCCGCGTGCAGTATCGCGTGGCGCAACCGGGCGAAGTGCTGGGCGCGGGCGGCAAGGTGCTCAACATGGTCGACCTGGCCGACGTCTACATGACCTTCTTCCTGCCCGAGCAGGCCGCCGGCCGCGTGGCGCTCGGCCAGGACGTGCGCATCATCCTGGACGCCGCGCCGCAGTACGTCATTCCGGCCGCCGTGTCCTTCGTCGCCAGCACCGCCCAGTTCACGCCCAAGACGGTGGAAACCGCCAGCGAGCGGCAGAAGCTGATGTTCCGCGTGAAGGCCCAGATCAGTCCCGAGCTGCTGCACAAGCACCTGCAACAGGTCAAGACCGGCCTGCCCGGCGTGGCCTGGATCAAGCTGGATGCCGGCGCGCAGTGGCCCGCCCAACTTGAAGTTCGGGTGCCCTGATGGCCACGCAACCCGGCGTCCCCTCCGCCGCGCCGCCCGTCGCGTCGCTGGCCGGCGTCAGCCTGCGCTACGGCGAGGTGCTGGCGCTGGACGACGTGACGCTGGACGTGCCGGCGGGCCGCATGGTGGGCCTGATCGGCCCGGACGGCGTGGGCAAGTCCAGCCTGCTGTCGCTGGTGGCCGGCGCGCGCGCCGCGCAGGACGGGCGCGTGACGGTGCTGGGCGGCGACATGGCCGACGGCCGCCACCGCGACGCCGTCTGCCCGCGCATCGCCTACATGCCGCAGGGCCTGGGCAAGAACCTCTACCCGACCCTGTCGGTGGAAGAGAACCTGCAATTCTTCGGCCGGCTGTTCGGCCATGACGCGGCCGAGCGGCGCCGGCGCATCGACAGCCTGACGCGCAGCACCGGCATGGCGGCCTTCCTGTCGCGCCCGGCCGGCAAGCTGTCCGGCGGCATGAAGCAGAAGCTGGGGCTGTGCTGCGCGCTGATCCACGACCCGGACCTGCTGATCCTGGACGAACCGACCACCGGCGTGGACCCGCTGGCGCGCGCGCAGTTCTGGGACCTGATCAACGCCATCCGCGCCGAGCGCCCCGCCATGAGCGTGATCGTGGCCACGGCCTACATGGACGAGGCGCGGCGCTTCGACTGGTTGATCGCGCTGGACGACGGTCGCGTGCTGGCCCAGGACACACCCGCCGGGCTGCAGGCGCGCGGCCGCGCCGCCTCGCTGGAGGAAGCCTTCATCGCGCTCTTGCCCGAAGAGAAGCGCCGCGGCCACGAGCCGGTGCGCATCGTGCCGCTGGCGCTGGACGACCAGGCCGAGATCGCCATCGAGGCGCGCGACCTGACCATGCGCTTCGGCGACTTCGTGGCCGTGGACCACGTCAACTTCCGCATCCGCAAGGGCGAGATCTTCGGCTTCCTGGGCTCGAACGGCTGCGGCAAGTCCACCACCATGAAGATGCTGACCGGCCTGCTGCCGGCCAGCGAGGGCCGCGCCTGGCTGTTCGGCCAGGAGGTCGATCCGAGGAACATCGACACGCGCCGCCGCGTCGGCTACATGTCGCAGGCCTTCTCGCTGTACGGCGAGCTGACGGTGGAACAGAACCTGGTGCTGCACGCCCGGCTGTTCCACGTGCCCGAGGCCGAGATTCCCGCGCGCGTGGACGAGATGGCCGCGCGCTTCAGCCTGGACGCGGTGCGCGACGCGCTGCCCGAGAACCTGCCCATGGGCGTGCGCCAGCGCCTGTCGCTGGCCGTGGCCATGGTGCACAAGCCCGAGCTGCTGATCCTGGACGAACCGACCTCGGGCGTGGACCCGGTGGCGCGCGACAACTTCTGGCGCCTGCTGATCGCGCTGGCGCGGCAGGACCAGGTCACGATCTTCATCTCCACGCACTTCATGAACGAGGCCGAGCGCTGCGACCGCATGTCGCTGATGCACGCTGGCCGCGTGCTGGTCAGCGCCTCGCCCGCCGAGATCACGCGCGAGCGCGGCGCGGCCACGCTGGAAGAGGCCTTCATCGCCTACCTGATCGACGCCGGCGCCGGCGCCAAGGCGGACGCGCCGGCCATCGAGGACGCCGCCGCCCAACCCGCCGCCCCCGTCGCCCACCGTCGCTTCAGCCCGCAGCGCATGCTGAGCTATATGTGGCGCGAAGCGCTGGAGCTGCGGCGCGACCCGGTGCGCGCCACGCTGGCGCTGGCCGGCTCGCTGCTGTTGATGTTCGTCATCGGCTTCGGCATCAGCCTGGACGTGGAAGACCTGCGCTACGCGGTGATGGACCGCGACCAGACCGGGTTGAGCCAGAACTACGCGCTGAACCTGTCCGGCTCGCGCTACTTCATCGAACATCGACCCGTGACGGACTACCAGGACATGGACGCGCGCATGCGCAGCGGCGAGCTGTCGCTGGCCATCGAGATCCCGCAGGGCTTCGCCCGCGACGTGCAGCGCGGCAAGCCGGCGCAGATCGGCGTGTGGATCGACGGCGCCATGCCGCAGCGCGCCGAGACCATCCGTGGCTACGTGCTGGGCATGCACCAGGGCTGGCTGGCGCAGCAGGCGCGCGAGCGCCTGGGCGTCTCCACGGCGGCCACCGCCAGCGTGGAGACGCGCTTTCGCTACAACCCCGACGTGCGCAGCCTGCCGGCGATGGTGCCGGCCGTGATTCCGCTGCTGCTGCTCATGATGCCCGCCATGCTGACCGCGCTGGCGGTGGTGCGGGAGAAAGAGCTGGGCTCCATCATCAACCTGTACGTCACGCCGGTCACGCGGCTGGAATTCCTGCTGGGCAAACAGGCGCCCTATGTGGCGCTGGCCATGCTGAACTTCCTGCTGATGGCCTTGCTGGCGGTGACGGTGTTCGGCGTGCCGGTCACGGGCAGCTTCGCCACGCTGCTGCTGGCGGCGCTGATCTACAACGTGGTGGCCACCGCCATCGGCCTGCTGGCCTCGACCTTCACGCGCAGCCAGATCGCGGCGCTGTTCTTCACCATGATCGGCACGCTGGTGCCGGCGGTGCAGTTCGCCGGCCTGCTCACGCCGGTCGCCTCGCTGGAAGGCCTGGGCAAGCTGATCGGCCAGGTCTACCCGGCCACGCACATGCTCACCATCAGCCGTGGCGTCTTCAGCAAGGCGCTGGACCTGTCCAACCTGCAGTCCTCGTTCTGGCCGCTGCTGGCGGCCATACCGGTGGCGCTGGGCGCGTCGGCGCTGCTGCTGCGCAAACAGGAGCGCTGAAATGCGGCACTGGTCCAATATCTGGCGACTGGGCGTGAAGGAACTGTGGAGCCTGGCGCGCGACCCGATGATGCTGATCCTGATCACGGTGTCGTTCACGCTGATGATCTACACGGCCGCCACCGCCGTGCCCGAATCGCTGCACAACGCCGCCATCGCCGTGGTCGACGAGGACGGCTCGCCGCTGTCGGCGCGCATCGTCTCGGCCTTCTACCCTCCGCACTTCACGCGCCCGGCGATGGTGACGCCGGCGCAGGCCGACGCCGGCATGGACGCCGGCCGCTACACCTTCGCGCTGAACATCCCGCCCGACTTCCAGCGCGACGTGCTGGCCGGCCGGCCGGCGCAGATCCAGCTCAATGTGGACGCCACCCGCATGAGCCAGGCCTTCACCGGCAGCAACTACATCCAGCAGATCGTCGCCGACGAGATCAACGAGTTCGCACGCCGCTACCGCGCCAGCGCCGAGCCGCCGGTGGGCCTGGCGGTACGCATGCGCTTCAACCCCAACCTGACCCAGGCCTGGTTCGGCGCGCTGATGGAGATCATCAACAACGTCACCATGCTGTCCATCATCCTGACCGGCGCCGCGCTGATCCGCGAGCGCGAGCACGGCACCATCGAACACCTGCTTGTCATGCCGGTGACACCGACGGAGATCATGGTCGCCAAAGTGTGGTCGATGGGGCTGGTCGTACTGGCGTCGGCCGCGCTATCGTTGACGTTCATCGTGCGCGGGCTGCTGCAAGTGCCGATAGAAGGGTCCGTCGCCCTGTTCCTGGCCGGCGCGGCCCTGCACCTGTTCGCCACCACCTCGATGGGCATCTTCATGGCCACGCTGGCGCGCAGCATGCCGCAATTCGGCATGCTGCTGGTGCTGGTGCTGCTGCCCTTGCAGATGCTGTCGGGCGGCACCACGCCGCGCGAGAGCATGCCCCAGTTCGTGCAGGACATCATGCTGGCCGCGCCCACCACGCATTTCGTGGAGCTAGGCCAGGCCATTCTCTACCGGGGCGCGGGAATCGACGTCGTCTGGAAGCCCTTCCTCGCCCTGGCCCTGATCGGCACCGCGCTGTTCATGTTCTCGCTGGCCCGCTTTCGCAAGACCCTCAGCCAGATGGCTTGAGGCCAAGTATTCGTTGCCCCTTACCACGACACTTTAAAAGGACGGATGATGAAGAAAACGACAGCCTCCACGCCCACGGGTCTGTTCGGCGCCAACGCCGCGTGCTGCCAGCGACTCGCCCTGCTGGCCCAGCAAAGCCAGCAGCGCTGGCTGGCGCTGGGCCAACGCCTGTACGGCGGTGCCGCCGCCGAGTACCTGTCCACCCTGGCCCCGCTCAAGGCGTCCGGCAACTGGCAGGAAATCGCGCCAGCGCTGGGCGAGGTCACCCGCAAGCAATGGCAGGCCCAGCTGGAAGCCAGCAAGGCCCTCACCCATGCCGCGCTCGAGGAGCAGGCCGCGCTGGCGGCCGGCTGGAGCGAGGCCATGAACGGCTGGCTGCATGACGCCGCCGGCGCCGCCACCGGCCTGGCCGCCACGCCCGTGACGCAGTTCTGGTCCAACATGTCCGACCAGGTGGCCAGCGCCTGCGGCGCGATGCGCGAAGCCACGCAGGCGGGAGCCCGACATGGCCAATGACGCTTCCCGCCAAGCACGCACCGCGCTGGTGACCGGCGGCACCGGCTGCCTGGGCCGCGCCATCGCCATCGCGCTGCATGATGCCGGCCACCAGGTCCTGGTGACGTATCACCGCAGCGCGGCCGCCGCCCGCGCCTGGCAGGACGAACAGGCCGGGCTGGGCCGCGACTTCACGCTGTATCAGGTCGACGTGGCCGATAACGCAGCGTGCCAGGCGCTGGTCCGCCAGCTGGAACAGGACGGCCGGCAGGTCGACATCCTGGTCAACAACGCCGGCATCACGCGCGACGCCAGCCTGCGCAAGATGCGCTACGAGGACTGGACCGAGGTGATGCGCAGCAACCTGGACTCGATGTTCAACATGACCCAACCGCTATGCGGGGCCATGTCGGATCGGGGCTGGGGACGTATCGTCAACATCTCGTCGGTCAACGGCAGCAAGGGCGCGTTCGGCCAGGCCAACTACGCGGCGTCCAAGGCCGGCATCCACGGCTTCACCAAGTCGCTGGCGCTGGAGCTGGCCAGGAAGGGCGTGACGGTGAACACCATCTCGCCCGGCTACCTGGCCACCAGCATGGTCAAGGCCGTGCCGGAAGAGGTGCTGAAGGAGAAGATCCTGCCGCAGATCCCGCTGGGCCGGCTGGGCGAGCCGGACGAGGTGGCGGCGCTGGTGGCCTTCGTCTGCAGCGACGCGGCCGCGTTCATGACGGGTAGCAACATCGCCATGAACGGCGGTCAGCACATGTATTGAGCGCCGCCTCTGCCCGCCCGCGCCTCAGGGCCCGGGCGGGCCCAGTTCCTCGACCAGGAAATCGATGAAGGCGCGCACCTTGGCCACCATGTGGCGGCGCGACGGATACACCACGTAGATGTCGGTCTGCACCGGCCGCCAGTCGTCCAGCACGGCGCGCAACGCGCCGCTCGCCAGATCGTCCTGCACATACACGCGCGGCACCAGGCTCAGGCCGAAGCCGGCGCGCAGGGCATCGCGCACCGCCAGGCTGGAGCCGACCTTGTAGCGCCCCCGCACCGGCACGCGCTGGGTCTGCCCCGCGCGCTGGAAGGTCCATTCGTCGGCATGGCCCGACAGCGTGAACTGCACGCACTCATGGCCGCGCAGGTCAGCCGGCGATGCCGGTTCGCCATGACGCGCCAGATAGGCAGGCGCGGCGCACAGCACATGCTCCAGGGTCATCAGCCGGCGCGCCACCAGACTGGAATCCTCCAGCCGGTCCGTGCCGCGTATCGCCAGGTCGTAGCCTTCCTTGACGATGTCCACGCGCCGGTCCTCCAGGTTCAGGTCCAGCGACAGGTCCGGATGGCGCGCCAGGAAGGCGGGAATCGCGGTGGACAGGCGCGTCAGCGTGAAGGACATGGGCGCGCTGACGCGCAGCGTGCCCGTGGGCGCGGATTGCAGCGGCCCGAGCGACTGCTCGGCCTCGCGCAGCTCGTCCAGGATGCGCGCGACCTGCTCGTAGTAGCGCGTGCCCGCCTCGGTCAGGCTCATGCGCCGCGTGGTGCGATTCAGCAGGCGCGCCGCGACGTGGGCCTCGAGTTCGGCGATGTTCTTGCTGACGGCGGCGGGCGACAGGCCGAGCTGCCGCGACGCGGCGGCGAAGCCGCCCTGCTCCACCACTTGCCGGAATACCCGCAGCGCGGTCAGATGGTCCACGGATTATTTACCTTTGGTGAACGATATCGCGATCATAATGGCCATTATCACGAAGCAGGAATTCAATTAGCCTTCCGGTCATGACGCCAAGGCGCCGCACGCACGGTCCTGGATCTCCCCGAAACCCTCAACGGACACCGGCCCGGGCCGCTGCCAGGACATGACCACGAACCGCAGTTCCGACCTCCTGCTCACCTCGGCCGCGCCGGCAATCTGGGGCAGCACCTACGTGGTGACGACGCTGATGTTGCCGCCCGGCATTCCCCTGACCGTGGCCATGCTGCGCGCGCTGCCCGCCGGCCTGCTGCTGCTGTTGTTCGTGCGCCAGCTGCCCCAGGGCGTCTGGTGGCCGCGCGTGTTCCTGCTGGGCGCGCTGAACTTCTCGGTGTTCTGGGCCATGCTGTTCGTGGCCGCCTACCGCCTGCCCGGCGGCGTGGCGGCGACGCTGGGCGCGATCCAGCCGCTGCTGGTGATCGCGTTGGCGCGGCTGCTGCTGGGCGCGCCGGTGCGGGGCCTGGCGGTGCTGGCCGCGGCTGCCGGCCTGGGCGGCGTGGCGCTGCTGGTGCTCACGCCCAAGGCGGCGCTGGACCCGGTCGGCGTGGCCGCCGGCCTGGCCAGCGCCGCCTCGATGGCGCTGGGCACGGTGCTCAGTCGCCGCTGGCAACCGCCCGTGTCGGCGCTGACCTTCACGTCCTGGCAATTGACGGCCGGCGGCATCCTGCTGGCGCCGGCCGCCCTGCTGGCCGAGCCCGCGCTGCCCGCGTTCAGCCTGCTGAACGTGGCCGGCATCGCCTACCTGGGCCTGATCGGCGCCGCGCTCACCTATGTGCTGTGGTTTCGCGGCGTGGCGCGGCTGGAACCGGCCGTGGTGTCCTCGCTGGGCTTTCTCAGCCCGGTGACGGCCGTGCTGCTGGGTTGGGGCGTGCTGGGCCAGAGCCTGAGCGCCGCCCAATTGGTCGGCATGGCGGTGGTGGTGGCCAGCGTCTGGCTGAGCCAGCGCGCCCAGCGCATGGCGCCCGCGCCGGCGACGCCGCGCCGCGCGCCGGGCTGAGACCGCATGTGTATGCATAGGTAAATCCGGCAGTCAGCGCGATGGCGGGCGCGGCCGGCTTGCTGCATGATCGGACTCCCATCCATCCCGGGAGACTCCCAATGAGCAGCAAACCCACCATCATCCTGGTCCACGGTTTCTGGGGCGGCGCCGCCCATTGGAGCCGGGTGATCCTGGAACTGTCGCGCCTGGGCCACGCCGGCCTGCACGCCGTCGAGCTGCCGCTGACCTCGCTGGCGGACGACGCCGAACGGCTGCGCAAGATGATCGCCCAGCAGCCTGGCCCGGTGCTGCTGGCCGGCCATTCCTACGGCGGCGCCGTCATCACCGAGGCCGGCAACCAGCCCAACGTCACGGGCCTGGTCTACATCGCCGCCTTCGCGCCCGACGCCGGCGAAAGCGCGGGCGGCCTGACCCAGCAGCGCCCGCCCGCCGCCGCGCCCCACCTGGCGCCCGACAGCGACGGCTACCTGTGGCTGCGCGCCGACAAGTTCCACGAAAGCTTCTGCCAGGACCTGAGCGCCGACGACGCGCTGGTCATGGCCGTGACGCAGAAGGCGCCGCTGGCCTCGGCCTTCCGCACCACGGTGACCCGGCCGGCCTGGCGCGACAAACCGAGCTGGTACCAGATCTCCAGCCAGGACCGCATGATCACGCCCGAGAACCAGACCTGGATGTCCGGCCGCCTGAACGCGCGCAAGGTCATCACGCTGGACGCCAGCCACGCATCGCTCGCCTCGCGCGCACCCGAAGTAGCAGCGCTGATCGACGAGGCGACGCGCGCCTGAACAGCGGCGCAGTGGCACTGGCGCCACGCATGCAGCGGCGCAGAGGGTCCCCCAGGACCAGCTGCGCCGTTTTTCTTGTGCTTCGTCCCCACTATGCGAATTGCGGAAAACAGGCTATTTCCCCAATGAAACCAAGCCTTGTGCGATATCTGCGGCCAAACTGATACGCTTTTTTTAGTTTTCTCTGAATCTGTACTGTTCAACCCGGGAGATCTACTTTGACGGCGTAGCTTCAACACGCACCAGGAACGACCGTCATGGACAGCGACGCGCTATTGCTCGCCCGAATACAGTTCGGCTTCACCATCTCCTTTCACATCATCTTCCCCGCCATCACCATCGGGCTGGCCAGCTATCTGGCGGTGCTCGAGGGCCTGTGGCTGCGCACCCGCGCCACGGTGTACCGGGATCTCTATCACTTCTGGACCAAGATCTTCGCCGTCAACTTCGGCATGGGCGTGGTGTCCGGCCTGGTGATGGCCTATCAGTTCGGCACCAACTGGAGCTTCTTCTCCGACTTCGCCGGCAGCATCACCGGCCCGCTGCTGGCCTACGAGGTGCTGACCGCCTTCTTCCTGGAAGCGGGTTTCCTGGGCGTGATGCTGTTCGGCTGGTCGCGCGTCGGGCCCGGCCTGCACTTTTTTTCCACGGTGATGGTGGCGCTGGGCACGCTGGTGTCGGCCACCTGGATCCTGGCGTCCAACAGCTGGATGCAGACGCCGGCCGGCTACGAGATCGTCAACGGCCAGGTCGTGCCCACGGACTGGCTGGCGGTGATCTTCAATCCGTCCTTCCCCTATCGCCTGGCGCACATGGGCATCGCCGCCTTCCTGGCCACGGCGCTGATGGTGGGCGCGTCCGGCGCCTGGCACCTGCTGCGCGGCGACCGCAGCCCGGCGGTGAAGAAGATGTTCGCGATGGCCATGGGCATGCTGCTGCTGGTGGCGCCGCTGCAGGCCGTGGTGGGCGACGTCCACGGACTGAACACGCTCAAGCACCAGCCCGCCAAGGTCGCCGCCATGGAAGGCCATTGGGAAAACGAGCCGGGCTCCGGCGTGCCGCTGACCCTGTTCGGCCTGCCCGACATGGACAAGGAGGAAACCCGCTACGCGCTCAACATCCCGCGCCTGGGCAGCCTGATCCTCACCCACAGCTGGGACGGGCAGTTCCCCGGCCTGAAGTCCTACCCGGCGGCGGACCGGCCCAACGTGCCGGTGGTGTTCTGGTCCTTCCGCGTCATGGTCGGGTTGGGTCTGCTGATGATCGCGCTGGCGATCTGGGCGCTGTGGACGCGCTGGCGCGGCCGGCTGCATGAATCGCGCGCGCTGCAACGCTTCGCGCTGTGGATGGGACCCTCTGGACTGATCGCCATGCTGGCCGGCTGGTACGTCACCGAAGTGGGCCGCCAGCCCTGGGTGGTGTACGGCGTGATGCGCACGGCCGATGCGGCCACGCCGCACGGGTTGGGCGAGCTGACGCTGACGCTGGCGCTGTTCGTGGCGGTATACCTGCTGGTGTTCGGCGCCGGCGTGTCCTACATGCTGCGCCTGATCCGCATGGGTCCCACGCCCGCCCCCGGCCACGCCCCATTGTCCGGCGGACCCGGCGAACCGCGCCAGCCGTCGCGCCCCCTGTCCGCCGCCTCCACCGGCGCCGGCCTGCCGCCGCAAACCTCGCATTCGGGAGCCTGAGATGGGCATCGACCTCGCATTGATCTGGGCCGTGATCATCCTGTTCGGCATCATGATGTACGTCATCATGGACGGCTTCGACCTGGGCATCGGCATACTCTTCCCGCTGGTGTCCGACCCCGGGGAGCGCGACGTCATGGTCAACACCGTGGCGCCCGTATGGGACGGCAACGAGACCTGGCTGGTGCTGGGCGGCGCCGGCCTGATGGCCGCCTTTCCGCTGGCCTATTCCGTCATTCTGCACGCGCTGCATCTGCCGCTGGTGTTCATGCTGCTGGGCCTGATCTTCCGTGGCGTGGCCTTCGAGTTCCGCTTCAAGGCCGACGAACGCCACCGCCCGCTGTGGGACCGCGCCTTCGTGCTGGGCTCGATCTGCGCCACCTTCTTCCAGGGCGTGGCGCTGGGCGCCTACATCGAGGGCATCCCGGTCGTCGGCCGCGTCTACCAGGGCGGTCCCTGGGACTGGATCAGCCCCTTCTCGCTGTTCACCGGCGCGGGCCTGGTGGCCGCCTATGCGCTGCTGGGCTGCACCTGGCTGATCATGAAGACCGAGGGCGCGTTGCAACGTCGCATGTGCCGCGCCGCCAAGCCGCTGACGCTGGCGCTGCTGGCCGTGATCGCCGCGCTCAGCCTGTGGACGCCGCTGGCGCAGCCGCAGATCGCGCAGCGCTGGTTCAGCCTGCCCAATATGTTCTGGTTCCTGCCCGTGCCGCTGCTGGTGGCGGCGGCCGGCTTCGACCTGATCCGCCGCGTGCGGGGCGCGCCCGCCGCCGGCCCCTTCCTGCTGTCGCTGGGGCTGGTGTTCCTGGGCTACAGCGGCCTGGGCATCAGCATCTGGCCGGCCATCATTCCGCCGGACGTCTCGATCTGGACGGCGGCCGCGCCGCCGCAGAGCCTGGGCTTCGCGCTGGTGGGCGCGCTGGCCATCATCCCGGTCATCCTGATGTACACGGCCTGGTCCTATTACGTGTTCCGCGGCAAGGTGCGCGCGGGCGAGGGGTATCACTGATGCAATATCGATCCGACAAGGGCGCCGCCACGACGCTCCCCTCCTGGCGCAGCCGGCTGCTGTGGCTGGCGCTGATCTGGGCCGGCAGCGTCGCCGCGCTGGGCGTGGCGGCCTGGGCCATGCGCCTGGCGATGCGCGCGATCGGCATGTCCCACTGATCCCATTCCCTCTCCTTGCAGGCCGCCCGCGCGGAACCGCCATGAAACGCTATGAAAAGTTGACCGAGGAAATCACCGGCTCGATCCTGTCGGGCCTGCTGCAGGCCGGCGACCGGCTGCCCTCGGTGCGCCAGACCAGCGCCAGCCGCGGCGTCAGCCCTTCGACGGTGTTCAAGGCCTACTACCTGCTGGAGGCGCGCGGCCTGATCCGCGCGCGCGACCGTTCCGGCTACTACGTGCTGCGCGCGCCGCAGGCCACGTTGCCGGAACTGGAGGCCGTCTCCAGCGCCGCTGCCGTCCGCCATCCGGTGGATGTCAGCGACAAGGTGCTGCAGGTGCTCAACGCCACCCTGCGGCGCGACATGCTGCCCTTCGGCTCGGCCTTTCCCAATCCCTCGCTGCTGCCCTATGGCCGGCTGGCCAAGTTCATGGCGTCGACGGTGCAGAAGCTCGACCCCTGGGGCTCGATCGATGACCTCAGCCCCGGCGACGCCGCGCTGCGCCGCGCCATCGCGCTGCGCTACCTGGCCGACGGCCTGACGGTGCCGGTGGACGACATCATCATCACCAACGGCGCGCTGGACGCGCTCAACCTGTGCCTGAGCGCGGTGACGCGGCCGGGCGACGCGGTGATCGTGGAATCGCCGACCTTCTACGCGGCGCTGCAATCGCTGGAACGCAACCAGCTGCACGCCATCGAGGTGGCCACCCATCCGCGCGAGGGCATCGACCTGGACGCGCTGGCCCAGGCCATCGTGCGCCACAAGCCGCGCGCCTGCTGGCTGATGACCACCTTCCAGAACCCGCTGGGCAGCCTGATGCCCGACGCCAAGAAGGAAGCGCTGGTCAAGCTGCTGACGCGCCACGGCGTGGCGCTGATCGAGGACGACGTCTACGGCGAACTCTATTTCGGCGACAAGCGCCCGCGCCCGGCCAAGGCCTTCGACCGCGAGGGCATCGTGATGCACTGTTCTTCGTTCTCGAAGACGCTGGCGCCGGGCTACCGGGTCGGCTGGGTCGCCGGCGGCCGCTACACGCGCCGCATCATGCGCAACAAGCTCACCACCAGCCTGGCCACCGCCGCGCCCACCCAGGCCGCCATCGCCGCCTACCTGGAGAAAGGCGGCTTCGATCGCCACCTGCGCCAGTTCCGCCAGCAGCTGGCCCTGCAACAGGGCGAGATGCTGCAGGCCGTGGCGCGGCATTTTCCCAAGGGCACCCGTGCCACGCGTCCGCAGGGCGGCTACTTCATCTGGGTCGAGCTGCCCGAACGCATCGACACGCTGCAACTGCATCGCGCCGCGCTGGGCCACGGCATCAGCATCGCGCCCGGTCCGCTGTTCTCGGCCACCGGCGGCTTCGGCAACTTCCTGCGGCTGAACTACGGCCATCCGTGGAACGGCGGGCTGGAACAGGGCATGGCGACGCTGGGCAAGCTGATGGGCGGCTAGGGGTGGATTTCCTGAGGGCGCATCTGCGGGACAGCACACTGGTGCCGCGCATCATGTTCATGCCCGCAGAAAAAAAAAAGGCCGGCGCCTCGCGGCGCCGGCCTGATCGTTCACGCCACCGGAATGGCGTCAGTAGCGCGCGTCCTTCGGCTTCTTGCCCTGCGGCCAGTCTTTTTCCTTGCCGGCGAAATCCGGGCGCGGCATGTGCGTGAAGTACTCGGCCACGTCGACCGCGTCCTGGTCCGACAGCACATCGCCCTCGCCCCAGGCGCCGTGGGTGTTCACGCCCATCGGCATGCTGTTGCGGATGAAGGCGGCTGCCTTGTAGGTGCGGGCCAGGCCCGCGCCGATATTGAAGGACTCATCGCCCCACAGCGGCGGGAAAACAATGTCGCCGGCGCGGTCCTTCTTTCCTTCGCCGTTGGCGCCATGGCAGGCCGCGCACTGCGCCGCGTACAGCGACTTGCCACGCTCGGGGTTCGGCGTCAGCTTCATGTCGATGGGCCAGGCGTTCTCGATCTGCACCTTGGCGCCGTGCGGCACGTCCTGGGCCAACCACTTCATGTAGGCGATCATGGCCTGCATCTCGGCCGAGTCCTTGGCCAGCGGCTTGCCGTTCATCGAGCGCATGAAGCAGCCGTTGATGCGGTCCTCCAGCGTCACCACGCGGTTGGCGCGCGGATTGAATTGCGGGAAGGAATTCACCGTGTTGATGTACGGCGCGCCCATCGGCTTCTTGCCCTGCTGCACATGGCAGCTGTTGCAGTTCATGCTGGCGCCGGTGTTGTTGGGCAGCAGGCGACGCGTCTCGTTCAGGAGGCGCTTGCCGTAGTTGATCTGCTCGGCGTTGGGCTGCCTGGCGATGTCGGTGTCCGACGGAATGGTGTAGTCGGGCAGGCGCTTGCCGTCCTTGTCCAGCACCGGGAAGGTGCGCGCGGGAGCCTGCCTGTCGGCGGCCGGGGGAGCCGGTGTGGCCGGCGCATCGGCCGCGCTGGCGCCCAGCCAGGCGCCGCAAGCCGCCAGCGCGGCCAGCAGCGATGCGAGTTTCAGTTTCCTGCTCATTGTTTGCCTCCGGCGACGATGTTCGGCTTCTTGCCGGCCAGGAATTCGCGGATGTGGGCGACGTCGCGCTCGCCGATGGGCGGCGCCTGGTTGGTCCACGCGCCGCGGATGAAGTTGATCACGTCGGTGATGTCCTGATCACTCAGGTGATTGAAGGCCGGCATGGCGAAGGCCATCGCATCCTGCGCGTTGGCCGGCATCCTGCCGCCCTCCAGCGTGATCTGGATGATGGACTGCGGGTTCTGCGCGAACACAGCCGAGTTGCCCGCCAGCGCCGGGAAGATGCGCGGCATGCCCTGGCCGTCGGCGCGGTGACAGGCCACGCACTGCTCTACGTAGATCACCGCGCCGCGCGAGCCGTAGCGGCCATCCAGCAACGCCGCCGTGGTGCTGTCGGCCTTGGGCGCGAAAGCCTGCAGCTTGCCCGGAGCGGGCGGCAGCTGTTTCAGGTAGGCCGCGATGGCCTCCAGGTCGGCGTCCGCGAAGTGGCGGGTGCTGTGCTCGACCACGTCGGCCATCGCGCCGAAAGCGGCCACTTTGTCCGTGCGGCCGGTCTTCAGGAACAGCGCGATCTCGGCGGGGCTCCAGGATTGCAGACCCTGCGCCTCGCCGCGCAGGCTCTTGGCGCGCCAGCCGTCGATCACCGCGCCGGTCAGGAAGGCGTCGCCGTCGGCCATCGACAGCGCCTTTTCCTGGTAGGCCAGGCCGCGCGGCGTATGGCAGGCGCCGCAATGGCCGGGGCCTTCCACCAGATAGGCGCCGCGCGTCAGCTTCTCGTCGGCGGCGGCGGGCGCGGCGAAGTCGCGCTTGGGCGCGAACATCAGCTGCCACCAGGCCATGGGCCAGCGCATGTTCAGCGGCCAGGGGATGGTCGAATCCGCGCTGGGCTGCTCGACCGGCGCCACGCTGGCCATGAAATAGGCGTACAGCGCGCGCAGGTCCGCGTCCGGCATGATGGCGTAGGACGGATAGGGCATGGCGGGGTACAGCGGCGTGCCGTCCTTGCGGATGCCGTGCTGGACCGCGTTCTTGAAATCGGCGTAGCTATAGGCGCCGATGCCCGTCTTCCTGTCGGGCGTGATGTTCGATGAATAGATGGTGCCCACCGGCGTCTGCATCGCCAGGCCGCCCGCGAAGGGCTTGCCGCCGGGCACGCTGTGACAGGCCACGCAGTCGCCGGTGCGCGCGATATAGGCGCCGGCCTGGACCAGGCTGCGATCCTGGATGTCGACGGGCGCGGGCGCGTCGACCTTGCGGGCGGCGGTCAGCGCTTCTGCGCCGCCGATGGCGATGCCTGCCGCGGCCACAAGGCCCAGCGCCGCCCAGATCCCGAACTTACTCATACTGACCCTCCGTGTCCGCTGGCCTGCGCGCACGTCGGGGAAATTCGTACTGCGTTGTCCAGCCTATGGGATCAGCTTACGCCTTTTAGTAATTAACATATGACCGAACAGCATGAATCTATGGCCGCTGTTTGATCGGCAGCAAACCGGGCGGAAAAGGGGCGGCGTGGCCACCGACCGCGCGCCGAGGCCGCGTCAAACCGCAAGCCCCGGCGCGCCGGCCCAAGACCCGCGCGGCTCAGCCGGGGATCGTCAGACCCCGGACCACGGCGGGCCGGGAGACGAAAGCGTCCAGCACGCGCGCCACATTCTTGTACCGGGTGAACTCGACCAGCTCGCCCGCGCCGTAGAAACCGATCAGGTTGCGCACCCAGGGGAAGATAGCGATGTCGGCGATGGTGTACGTATCGCCCATGACCCAGTCGCGGCCTTGCAGGCGCTGGTCCAGCACGCCCAGCAGGCGTCGCGCCTCGGCCACGTAGCGGTCGCGCGGACGCTTGTCTTCATAGTCCTTGCCGGCGAATTTGTGGAAGAAGCCCAGCTGGCCGAACATCGGACCGATGCCGCCCATCTGGAACATCAGCCATTGCAGCGTCTCGAAACGCCCGCCCGCGTCGGCCGGCAGGAACTGGCCGGTCTTGCTGGCCAGGTAAACCAGGATGGCGCCGGACTCGAACAGCGCCAGCGGCTTGCCATCGGGCCCGTTGGGATCGAGGATGGCGGGAATCTTGTTGTTGGGGCTGATCGACAGGAACTCGAGCGTGAACTGGTCCTGCGTATCGAAGCTGACCCGGTGCGCCTCGTAGGGCAGCCCCAGCTCCTCCAGCAGGATCGACACCTTCACGCCATTGGGCGTGGGCAGCGAATACAGCTGGATGCGGTCAGGGTGGCTGGCCGGCCATTTCCTGGTGATGGCGTAGGAATCGAGGGAAGTCATGCGTCGCGCTCCGGGGAATCGGAAGAATGGGGTCGGGAAGGCCGCGCGGGCCCGGGGCCCGTCGCGTCGGGCAAATTTAGCGCAAATCCCCGCCGCCAGGACCGCCCGCCGGGCACGCGCCGATTCTTTGAGAGAATAGGCGGCTCGCGCCCTCGTCCGTTCTTCCCGTCAACCCGCGCCCGCCCGACGCATGCCCGCCGTACCGACGATGTCCACACCTATCTGGCTGCGCCCGCTGCTTCTGGCCGGCGCGCTGCTGTCCCCGCCCGCATCCTGCCTGGCCGCCCCCATCGCCGCCGCCTCGGCGGCGGCCGCCCTCGCGCCCACGGCCATCCCCGCCCCCGCGTCCAGCGTCGCGACCAAGGCCAAGACCCACGCCCGGCCCTCGGCGCCGCCTCCTGGCATGCCGCAGTTCGGCGCGGGCGCCTACGGCCGCTACCTGGTGCTGAAGGTGCAGGGCCCGACCGGCCCCCAGCTCGCGCCGCACACACCCTACCGCCTGTTCCTGACCGGCAAGGATCAGTCCATCCGCAACACGCCCGACGGCAGCGGCGTGATCCACGGCGTGACCGACGCGCAGGGACGCACCGCCTGGATCTGGACCGAGACCGACCACCTGGCCCGCGATTTCACCCTGGTCCGGCTGGCCGGCGACTACAGCTGGGGTCAGGTATTCCAGCTGAGCAGCAGCGGCGAGCACGCGCCGGTGGCCGGATACCCCTACCGCATCGCGCTGCATCAGCGCTGGGGCGAGCTGCAGACCGACATGGGCTATACCTCCGCGCAGGGCAACACGGCCTATGTCAGCGATGCCATGCCTGCGGCCTCGCTCAATCTGTACACGAGCAACGACTTCGATTTCGACCCTGCCTGCTTCACTGAACTGAACATGCTGAACCTGGAGCTGGCCCGGCGCGATCTGGATGCCGCCCGGGAGCGGGTCGCCGCCATGGGCTGCGCGGACGCGCCGGCAGGCAAGGTGGCGCTGGCGACCGTGCTGCTGGGCGCGGGCCAGCCCGAATGGGCGCGGCGCACCGTGGAGGAAGCCACCGCGCCGGCATGGATCGAACGCATCAGCCCGCTGGACGATCAGGCGCTGGCCGACCGCTACATGCTGCACAAGCTGCTGGGCATGCCCGACGCCGCCCTGGCAGACGCCATGGAATTGCAGCGCCGCCAGGCTCGCAAGTCCGGTCGGCCGGATCCGGACTACGCCAACAGCGTCGCCTACTACCTGGCGGACTTCCCGGATTACCTGCCGCAAGCCGAGGCCCAGGCGCGGCGCTCGATCCGCGCGGCCGGCCTGCGGCCCTACAACCAGGCCACGCTGGGCTGGATACGCTTTCTGCGCGGCGACGCCGCCGGCGGGCTGGATATGCTGAAACGCGGCTATGCGGCACAGCCGCGCGATGAGGAAATGGTCGCCGACTACGGCCTGGCGCTATGGCGTGACGGCCAGCAGGCGCTGGCGCGGCGGATCTGGGACCAGGCCGAGGCCCAGTGCGTGTGGGGCCGGCGCCTGTACGATGCGCTGCGCGCCGTGGACTACCCGCATCCACTGTTCCACGCCTCCGGCAGCGCACAAGTGCAGGCCTACCAGCAGCGCTGCGCGCAGCCCCGGCCGACCCGCGACAAACGCCATCCGCGCGGCGCGGCCGCCTGAGGCGAACCGCGCCAGCGATCCCGGCCCGGGCAGCAGCGCGGGCCGCGCATGCCCGGCTCAGGCCGCGGCAAGCTTCGTGCGCTCTACCGGATCGGCGGCGATCGCCGCCAGGCAGGCCGCCAGCACCTTTTCCGGCGGGATGCTGTTGATGCCCGCGCCGACGACGTCGGGCACGACATCAACGGCGCCAGGACGTTGCCAGAACCATTCGGGGTTGGACTCGTTGAACACGCCCACGTAAGGCACGCCCACGCCCTGCGCGATATGCGAGGGACCGCAGTCATTGGCGACGATCAGGCGCGCGCGCAGCATCAGCGCCGACAGCTCCGGAATGGTCCGGCAATACTCGATCCGGAATTCCGGACGGCGCAGGCTGTTGATCAGTTCAAGCTCGGCGGCCTCGTCCGGCCCCAGCACGAAGGAAAACTGCGTGCCGCGCCCGATCGAGGTCTTGAGCAGGTCCGCCAGCCGGATGTAGTGCGCGATGCTCCAGCGCTTGAACGGACCGGAGCCGCCGCCTGGAATCATCACCACGTCGACCGGCGCCACCGGGCGCTTGCGCTGCTCGGCGATTTCCCGGAAGCAGTTCAGCGCCGCCTGGTGGGGATCGAAGGAACGGTAGGTGCCCAGCAGCCGCAGATTGGCCAGGCCGATGTATTCGCCGATGTTCTTGGGATGCGAATGCGTCCAGGCGCCGTCGCTCAGGCGATTGTTGCGAAAGCCCATGCGCAACGCCGGACGGCGCAGCAGGCTGACCAGCCCGTAGCGCTCGCTGCTGTGATGCAGATTGATCGACGCATTGGCGCGCGCGGGCAGGCAGCGCACGTGTTCGCGGAAGCTGGACACGCGCACGAATTCATCCACCCAGGGCAGGGACGTGTAGTAACGCCCCACGTCATCCCGGGCCACGACCCGCAGCCGCTGCGACGGCCACCATTGCTTGAGCTGATAGAGCGTTGGAAACGCCACGACCTGATCCCCGTAGCGGGGCTGGCTCCTGATATAGACGACCGTATCCGGCATACCCTCTTTCCCGTATTCCCTGAATTGCACCCGCCGCCCTGCGCGACGGATGACTGACATCGAGATTGATTCTCTTATTGGTATCGCGGCGCTTTTTCAGCTGCCGATCACGCCTCGGCCAGCCGCCCTGGACGCTTCTTCCTGTCCCGGGCGCCACGGCCGCTCGCCGTCATCGCAACGGCCACGCCGCCGATGCCGGCAATTGGCGAATTTACCCGCAGCGCCTCAAACGGAATACAAGAGCTTGTTGAATAAATGTGAAGAGTTTTGAAGTCGTTGTTTTTTGTCACAAACAGGTCCGGAGCCGCGCTTGCCTGCGTCCCGTCCGTCCGGCGCTATGATCGGCACATACGCTGCACGTTGCGCGCCGTTCCGAGGGGATCGGCACAGGAGACTCACCATGACGCATTTCCCATCCGCTTTCCCCCTGTCCCGCCTGGCCATGCTGTTGGCCATGACCCTGGCGCTGGCCGGCTGCTCGCTCGGCCCCGGCGGCCCGCCCCACCCTGGCGCGGCCAACCCGTACAGCAGCGGCGGCTTCCATGACGCCGGCCCGAACTACCCCGACACCGGCCTTTGACACGATGGTTCCCCAGGGCGCCCGCCCTGGGGAACCATCGCCATGCGCGGCGCCTGTCCCGGCTTCCTCCTCTCCCCCGATCTCATCCGGGCCCGGCATTGCGGCTCGCCGACAGATTGTCGACACGAACGCCCGCCCCCTGCCCCCGCCGCCGCGCAGCCCCGCCCACGCGCTTGCGCCTTTCCCGCCTCGCGGGTAAATTGTTGACAATTATTCGAGACAAGCCCGCCAATTCCGCATTTCGCTCGCCAATTCGAGCCAGATTGTCGACACCATGAGCCAGATCCTCACGCTCCCGAACGCCGCGCCAGGCGATGGCGAAACGCTGTCGGACCAGATCTTCAAGAAGATCCAGGCCGCCATCGTCACGGGCGAGATGGCCCCGGGCAGCAAGATTTCCGAACCCGAGCTGGCCCGCATCCATGGCGTCAGCCGTGGCCCGCTGCGCGAGGCGCTGCACCGCCTGGAAGGCCAGAGGCTGCTGGTGCGCGTGCCGCACGCCGGCGCGCGGGTGGTGTCGCTGAGCCAGCAGGAACTGTGCGAGCTGTACGAAATCCGTGAATCGCTCGAAGGCATGGCCTGCCGCCTGGCCGCCGAGCGCATGCCGGCCGCCGAGGTGCAGGAATTGCGCCGCGTGCTGGAAGCGCACGAGCGCGACGAGGCATTCCAGGCGGGCCTGGGCTACTACCAGCAGGAGGGCGACTACGACTTCCACTACCGCATCGTCAAAGGCAGCGGCAACCAGATGCTGTTCCGCATGCTGTGCGACGAGCTCTACCAGCTCGCGCGCATGTACCGCATCCAGTACTCGACCACGCCCAACCGCCCCCGGCAGTCCTTTGCCGAACACCACCGCATTCTCGACGCCATTGCCGACCGCGATGGCGAGCTGGCTGAACTCCTGATGCGCCGCCACATCCGCGCATCCCGTCTCAACATCGAACAACAGATCGCCCAGGGCAACCTCCGGCGTACCGAGGCATGATGAACAAATCCTATCGCAAGCCCCTGCCGGGCACCCGCCTGGACTACTTTGATGCGCGCGCCGCCGTCGAGGCCATCGCGCCCGGCGCCTATGACGGCCTGCCGTACACCTCGCGCGTGTTGGCGGAAAACCTTGTGCGCCGCTGCGAGCCGTCGCAGCTGACGGACGCGCTCAAGCAGCTGATCGAGCGCCGCCGCGACCTGGACTTCCCCTGGTATCCGGCGCGCGTGGTCTGTCATGACATCCTGGGCCAGACCGCGCTGGTCGATCTGGCCGGCCTGCGCGACGCCATCGCCGACAAGGGCGGCGATCCGTCCAAGGTCAACCCGGTGGTGCCGGTACAGCTGATCGTGGACCACTCGCTGGCCGTGGAATACGGCGGCGACGACCCCGACGCCTTCGCCAAGAACCGCGCCGTCGAAGACCGCCGCAACGAAGACCGCTTCCATTTCATCGACTGGACCAAGCAGGCCTTCCGCAACATCGACATCGTGCAGCCCGGCAACGGCATCATGCACCAGATCAACCTGGAACGCATGTCGCCGGTGGTCCACGCGCAGGACGGCGTGGCCTACCCCGACACGCTGGTCGGCACCGACAGCCACACCCCGCACGTGGACGCGCTGGGCGTGATCGCCATCGGCGTGGGCGGCCTGGAAGCCGAAAACGTGATGCTGGGCCGCGCGTCCTGGATGCGCCTGCCCGACATCATCGGCGTGGAGCTGTCCGGCCGTCCCGGCCCCGGCATCACCGCCACCGACGTGGTGCTGACGCTGACCGAATTCCTGCGCAAGGAAAAGGTCGTGGGCGCCTACCTGGAGTTCTACGGCGCCGGCGCCGCCGCGCTGACGCTGGGCGATCGCGCCACCATCTCGAACATGGCGCCCGAGTACGGCGCCACCGCCGCGATGTTCGCCATCGACCAGCAGACCATCGACTACCTGCGCCTGACCGGCCGCGAGGACGAACAGATCGCGCTGGTCGAGACCTACGCCAAGACCGCCGGCCTGTGGGCCGACAGCCTGACGCAGGCGCGGTACGAGCGCGTGCTGCGCTTCGACCTGTCCACCGTGGTGCGCACGCTGGCCGGCCCGTCCAACCCGCACCGCCGCCTGCCGGTCGCGGACCTGGCCGAGCGCGGCATCGCCGGCAAGGTCGAGAACCAGCCCGGCCTGATGCCCGACGGCGCCGTCATCATCGCCGCCATCACCAGCTGCACCAACACCAGCAACCCGCGCAACGTGATCGCCGCCGGCCTGCTGGCGCGCAACGCCAACCGCGCCGGGCTCACGCGCAAGCCCTGGGTCAAGAGCTCGCTGGCGCCCGGCTCCAAGGCCGTCGCGCTGTACCTGGACGAAGCCGGCCTGACCACGGAGCTGGAACAGCTGGGCTTCGGCGTGGTCGCCTTCGCCTGTACCACATGCAACGGCATGTCCGGCGCGCTCGATCCCAAGATCCAGCAGGAGATCATCGACCGCGACCTCTATTCCACTGCCGTGCTGTCGGGCAACCGGAACTTCGACGGCCGCATCCATCCCTACGCCAAGCAGGCCTTCCTGGCGTCGCCGCCCCTGGTGGTGGCCTACGCCATCGCCGGCACCATCCGTTTCGACATCGAGCGCGACGTGCTGGGCACGGACGCCAGCGGCCGCGAGATCCGGCTCAAGGACATCTGGCCCACCGACGCCGAGATCGACGCCGTGGTCAAGGCCGCCGTCAAGCCCGAGCAGTTCCGCAAGGTCTACGCGCCCATGTTCGGCATCCAGGACGAGCGCCGCGCCGCCGTCGATCCGCTGTACCCCTGGCGCCCGCAGAGCACCTACATCCGCCGCCCGCCGTACTGGGAAGGCGCGCTGGCCGGCGCGCGCACGCTGCGCGGCATGCGCCCGCTGGCCGTGCTGGGCGACAACATCACCACCGACCACCTGTCGCCGTCCAACGCCATCCTGATGGACAGCGCCGCCGGCGAATACCTGCACAAGATGGGCCTGCCGGAAGAGGACTTCAATTCCTACGCCACCCATCGCGGCGATCACCTGACCGCGCAGCGCGCCACCTTCGCCAACCCCAAGCTGTTCAATGAAATGGTGAAGAACGCCGACGGCACGGTGCGACAGGGCTCGCTGGCCCGCGTCGAGCCGGAAGGCCAGGTCATGCGCATGTGGGAAGCCATCGAGACCTACATGGACCGCAAGCAGCCGCTGATCATCGTGGCCGGCGCCGACTACGGCCAGGGCTCGTCGCGCGACTGGGCCGCCAAGGGCGTGCGCCTGGCCGGCGTGGAAGCCATCGTGGCCGAGGGCTTCGAGCGCATCCACCGCACCAACCTGATCGGCATGGGCGTGCTGCCGCTGGAGTTCAAGCCCGGCGTCAATCGCAAGACGCTGTCGCTGGACGGCACCGAGACCTACGACGTGATCGGCGAGCGCAAGCCGCGCGCCGACCTGACGCTGGTCATCCACCGCGCCAATGGCGAAACCGTGCAGGCCGCGGTGACCTGCCGCCTGGACACGGCCGAGGAAGTCTCCATCTACGAAGCCGGCGGCGTGCTGCAGCGCTTCGCCCAGGACTTCCTGGAAGCCGAATCGGCCGGCGCGGCCAAGCAGGCCGGCTGAGACCAGGCCACGGCAGGCGGGCGCCCGACCCCGGCGCGCCCGCCTCTCCCGATCAACCCGACAGACCCCGAGGACCGCGACATGGCCCACGCTCCCCAGACCAAGATTGCCGCCACCTACATGCGCGGCGGCACCAGCAAAGGCGTGTTCTTCAAGCTGGACGACCTGCCCGAACCGGCGCGCGCGCCCGGCGCCGCGCGCGACGCGCTGCTGATGCGCGTGATCGGCAGCCCCGACCCCTACGGCAAGCAGATCGACGGCATGGGCGCGGCCACCTCCAGCACCAGCAAGACCGTCATCATCGGCAAGAGCAGCCGCCCCGGCCACGACGTCGACTACCTGTTCGGCCAGGTCTCCATCGACCAGGCCTTCGTCGACTGGAGCGGCAACTGCGGCAACCTGTCGGCCGCCGTCGGCCCCTTCGCCATCACCAACGGCCTGGTCGACCCGGCCCGCGTGCCGCGCGACGGCATCGCCACCATCCGCATCTGGCAGGCCAATATCGGCAAGACCATCATCGCCCATGTGCCGATGACGAACGGCGAAGTGCAGGAAACCGGCGACTTCGAGCTGGACGGCGTGACCTTCCCCGCCGCCGAGCTGCAGCTGGAATTCATGGACCCGGCCGAGGATGGCGACGGCGGCTCGATGTTCCCAACCGGCAAGCTGGTGGACGACCTGGACGTGCCGGGCGTGGGCACCTTCAAGGCCACCATGATCAACTCCGGCATTCCCACCATCTTCCTGGACGCCGAGGCGCTGGGCTACACCGGCGCCGAACTGCAGGAAGACATCAACGGCGACGCCGCCGCGCTGGCGCGCTTCGAGGCCATCCGCGCCCATGGCGCGCTGCGCATGGGCCTGATCAAATCGCTGGAAGAGGCCGCGTCCCGCCAGCACACGCCCAAGGTCGCCTTCGTCGCGCGCCCGCGCGACTACGTGGCTTCCAGCGGCAAGAAGATCGGCGCGGGCGACGTGGACGTGCTGGTGCGCGCGCTGTCCATGGGCAAGCTGCACCACGCCATGATGGGCACCGCCTCGGTCGCCATCGCCACGGCGGCGGCCGTGCCCGGCACGCTGGTCAACCAGGCCGCCGGCGGCGGCGAGCGCGACCAGGTCTGCTTCGGCCACCCCTCGGGCACGCTGCGCGTCGGCGCGCAGGCGCAGTTGGTGGACGGCGAATGGAAGGTCACCAAGGCCATCATGAGCCGCAGCGCCCGCATCCTGATGGAAGGTCGCGTGCACGTGCCTCGCGCAGGCTTCTGATCCTCGGGAAAAAATCGTCCCCGCCCGCGCCCGGCAAGAGGCGCGCAATTCCCGGCATCCTCGCGGGCCGGGCGAGGCGGGCCTCGTGCCCGCCCCGGCTATGCGTCGCGCGTCCTACAGATAGGACAGCGTGACGACATAGTGCCTGGTCTTGCCCTGCGCGCCTTCACGCGCCGGCAGCGGATCCACACGCACCTGCACATGCCTGGCGCTGCGCGTGGACGCTTTCACAGGCTGGCCCGCGGCGCGGGCCCGCTCCGCCTCGCACTCGACGCTGACCTGCAGGCTGCCCGGACGCGTCTTGGGCGAGCAGCTCGCGGGCTCCACGATGGCGCCGTAAAAACGGATCTCTCCGCCCTGGGCATGGACCGTGGAGACAGCGCCGGCGACGCCGAGGAGCAAGACCGGTAGACAACGAAGTGGCGTAATCATGGCGCCTCCTGACAACGAAGCGCCGGCATTCGAAACCGGCCGGCCTTCATTGTCTTAACGACCTACGCACATCGAATTTAATGGCCTGTCCTAGGACTACGCGCCTGAGACTTTCCCTTAATTGCGCCGCAATAGCGCTGCCAGAAATGGCGCGCACGAACGACATCACGGTGCCGACCATGCACCGCAACACACTGGGTGGGATCGAGGTTCGAGGCTATTTTTCGGCCTGCTGCGCCGCACTAGAGACTATTACGTCGAATTGCCGATCCAGTCCGTCCAACGCCTGCTGTATATGCAAACGGCGCGCTTTGATCCAGGCATCCTGCTCCGCCAGGCGCGCGTCCGCGTCCTTCAGCATGCGCGCCATCTCGGCGGGCTGGGGGCCGCCGAGGGTGGCGCGGCTGTTCACGATGGCCACCGGATCCAGCGCGGCGCGGAACTCGGCCTCGCTCATCGGCAGCTCGGTCCCGTACTTGGAATCCTTCTGCGACTCGGCATAGATGCGGCGCGCCTCGGCGTAGGGAAAATCCAGCGGCTTGATGCCGTGGGTCTTGGCATAAGCCACGACTTCCGACGCGAAATGATGGCCATCGCGGAACGGCAGCTTGTACTTGCGCATCAGCAGGTCCGCCAGCTCCTGCGAGGCTGTCCAATCGCTGTTCAGCTCCTCCAGCGCACGATCCGGGCTGATGACCAGGGCCTTGAGCACGCGGTCCCAGCGCTTGAGCGCCGCGATGCCGCTGTCCACCATCGCCGAATTCTTCCTCACGTCCTTCGGATCGCTCATGCCCGGCGTGATGTTGTGCGTCTGCAGGAGCGGCCCCATCGCCAGCGTCAGCGCCGTGGACGCATCGCTGCGCGTGTCGTTGAGCAGGCCCGGGTTGCGCTTCTGCGGCATGGCGCTGGACACGTAGGTATTGCCGCCGCCCTCTTGCAGCAGGATCCACGGGCGCGACTGCGCGTACTGCGTCAAGACGTCCTCGACGAAGTTGCCGGTGCGCAGCGCGATGCTGGCGACGATCGATGCCACCTCCACCGGCTGGTCCATGGACGAGATCTGCGCGGCGTCGTAGGCGTTGTCCACCAGCGCCTCGAAGCCCAGATAGCGCGCCATGCGCTCGCGGTCCAGCGGCCAGCTGGTGCCATTGAGCACCGTGGTGCCCATCGGCGAGCGGTCGATGCGGACATACGCCTCGCGGATGCGCTGCGCATCGCGCATCAGCCCCGCCGCCTGCCCCAGCAGGTAGTGGCCGTAGCTGTTCGGCTGCGCGGCCACGCCGTTGGTGTAGTTGGGCACGATGGTGGCGGCGTGGCGGCCTGCCAGCGCCACCAGCGTCGCGCTGGTCTGGTTCAGCTGATCGGCCAGTTCCAGCAGCTTGTCGCGCAGGATGGCGCTGCGGTAGGTGGCGTGCATGTCCTGGCTGGAACGCCCGGCATGCAGCAGGGTCACGTCCTCGCCCGCCGCCTTGATCAGCAGCGGCTCGAACGAGATCACCGTCGACGGCCGCCCGGCGCCGGGCTGGGCGCCCGCCTCGAGCACCTTGGCCAGCCCCGCCGCCAGCCTGGGCGCCATGCGCTTGTCGAGCAGGCTCTGGTCGGTATTGATGACCAGCGTGGCCTTGTTGATCTCGCCGAGCCAATAGAAGGGATCGCGTTGCTGGACGGGTTTGGACTCGGTCTGCGCGCTCGCGCAGGCAGCGGTCAGGACGAGCGCAAGCGCAATGACGGGGCGTGTGAACATGGCGGTCTCGGCGAAGGCAATGCCGGCCAGTGTAGTCAGCCCCGGGCTTGCGCGACATCCAGGCTTGCGCTTATACGCAGATCCTGTCGGCCGCGCGAAAGCGCGTCTTTCTCAGGCGGGCGGCGGGGCGCCGTCCCCGGTCGGCCAGTAATAGGAATCCGGCGTGTTGCGCGCGCCGAAGATGGCCTGCCCCACGCGCACCACGGTGGCGCCTTCCTCGATGGCGATTTCATAGTCGCCCGACATGCCCATCGACAACTCGTCCAGCCCGACGCCGGCGGGCGCGTCCTGGCGCAGCCGGTCGCGCAGCGTGCGCAGCAGCACGAAACACTGGCGCACGCGCCCGGCCTCGGCCGAGAACAGCGCCAGCGTCATGAAGCCGCGCACCCGCAAGCCGGAATAGGCCGGCATCTGCCGCAGGAAGGCCGCGGCCTCGTCGGGCTGCAGGCCGTACTTGCTGGCCTCGCCCGAGGTATTGATCTGCACATACACGTCCAGCGCGCGGCCCTCGGCCTGCAGGCGGCGGTCCAGCGCCTCGGCCACGCGCAGGCTGTCCAGCGCCTGGAACTCGGCCGCGTAGCGCGCCACCAGCTTGGCCTTGTTGGTCTGCAGATGGCCGATGACCGACCAGCGCAGGTCCGTCAGGTCGGCCATGGCCTCCCATTTGCGCGACACCTCCTGCAGCTTGTTCTCGCCCAGGTAGCGGCAGCCGGCCTGGTAGGCCAGGCGTATGCGCGCCTCGTCCACCGTCTTGCTCACCGGCAGCAGGCGCACGCTGTCCGGCGCGCGCCCGGCGCGGCGGGCCGCGTCGGCGATGCGCTGGTTGACCGTGGCCAGGTTGCGGCGGAAATCCTCCACCGACTCGGCGCGCGGCCAGCGGCCGTGCTGGTCATGCTGGGTCTGGGTTTGCACGGACGCGCCGCCCGCCTCCTGATCGATTGCTTCGCTCATGCCTGAACCTCGCGCATCGAAGCGGCGCGTTCCTGGCGTCGCTTCATTTTTGTCATAGGTCAAATATTATCACGCACGACGAACCGCGAGGCATGAATGACATGACGCCAACGCGGGCCTGTTCCGGCACGTGCGCCGGCTGCGTTACTCTCTCTGCCTCACGCGCGCCGCGCCCACCGGGCCGGCCGCCCCACTTCCGTCGCTGGACGCCGAATGAACTACCTGCTGTGGTCGCTTCCCATGCTCGTCATCGCCGGCGCGATCGCCATCGCGCGGCTGAACGCCACGCAGGCCGCCGCGCTGGGACTGCTGGCCACGGTGCCCGTGGCCATCTACGCCGGCGACACGGCCTTCGGCGGCGCGCAGCTGGCCCTGGCGCTGGAACGCGGCGCCTGGATCGGCGCCACCATCGCGCCCTACATCCTGGGCGGACTGCTGTTCTGGCAAGCAGCCGCGCACGGCGCCAGCGCGCCTGCGGACGGCGGCGCGGCAAGCCCCGCCGATGCCCGCGACCGGCGTCGCCTGCTGTTCTTCGCCTGTTTCCTGGTCGGCCCTTTCGCCGAGGCGGCCACCGGCTTCGGCGTGGGCATGCTGGGCACCGTCGCGCTGCTACGCGGCCAGCGCATCGCGCCGCGCCACCTGATGGTCTTCGCGCTGTTGAGCCAGACGCTGATCCCCTGGGGCGCCATGAGCAGCGGCACGCTGCTGGCCTCGGCCTATGCACGCATGACCGGCACGGAACTGGCGCTGTATGCGATGGTTCCCACCACCGCGCTGATGGCGCTGGTATGGCTGCCGCTGTATTGGCGCACCGCCAGCCGGGCCGGTTTCGATCCGCATAGCGGTGGCAAGACCACGGAGCGCCTGCGCGAGGCCGGCTGGATCGCGGCCGCGCTGGCCCTGCTCGCCGCGTTCACCGCCTGGCTCGGCCCCGAGACCGCGCTGCTGGCCTCTTACGGCCCGCTGATCACGCTGCGCTATCTGCTGGACCGCCGGCCGGACCGCCGCGCCTTCGCCGCGACCGCGCGCCGCATGCTGCCCTATGCCGCGCTGATCGCGGCGCTGGCGCTGACGCGCCTGGTTCCGGAATGGCGAGCCGCCCTGGCGGCCGTCGGCCGTGTCGCCCCCTACGCCGATCTGCCGGCCTGGTCGCCGCTGCTGCATGCCGGCTCCTGGCTGATCGCGGCCGGCGTGCTGACCGCCGCGCTGCGCGGCCAGGCCGCCCGGCTGCCGAGCGAGGCGCGCGCCGCCTGGACCACCGGCCGCCACGCCGTGATGACCGTTTTCCTGTTCGCCATGATGGCCGAAATCCTGGCCGCCGCCGGCATCTCCCAGGCCTTCGCGCGCGGCATGTTCGACGCGCTGGGCCAGGGCGCCGTAGTCGTCGCGCCGCTGTTCTCGGCCGCCTTCGGCGTGCTGACCAACAGTGGCAACATGCCCAACAGCCTGTTCATGCCGGCGCAGACCGCCATCGCCGTGCAGGCCGGCCTGAGCGTGTCGGCGGTGGCCGCGCTGCAACATGTCAGCGGCACTGCCATGAGCCTGTTCTCGCCGGTGCGCATGTCGATCGCGGCCAACCTGGCCGAAGGCAGTGGCGAGGAACGCAAGGTCTATGCGGCGCTGCTGCCCTGCGCGCTGGCCGCGCTGGCGCTGTTGCTGCTGATGGCGCTGGCGATCGCGCTGTCGCCCCGGCATTGAACGGCAAGCCGCGCACAACACCTGCAAGCCCGCCGCGTCGCCAGCCGCGTTAGTCCCGATCGCGCGGCCGGCAAGCAGCCCGTATCATCGCCGGGTCCGCACAAGAGCACGAGGGGAACGGGATGGAAACCATGGACAGGCAGCTGCGCTATTTCATCTGCATCGCGGAACTGGGGTCCCTGTCCCGCGCGGCCGACGCGCTGGACCAGACGCAATCGGGACTGAGCCGGCAGCTGGCCACGCTGGAGGCCCGCATCGGCCAACCGCTGTTCCTGCGCACCGGGCGCGGCGTGGAGCTGACCGAGGCCGGCAAGCTGCTCTACGACGCCACCCAGCCGGCCTATCGCGGCATCGACCTGGCGGTCGAACGCATGCGGCACCAGGGCGTGACGCAGGGCACGCTGCGACTGGCCGCCGTGCACACCCTCAGTTACTACTACACCGCCGATCTGGTGGCCGGCTTCGTCAGCGCGCATCCCTCGGTGAACCTGTCCATCATGGGCCGCAGCTCGCCCGAAGTGGTGGCCCTGGTGGAAAGCGGCAAGGCCGACCTGGGCCTGGTCTACGACTCGGCGGTGGATTCCGGCACGCTGGAATCCTGTCCCCTGTTCGACGACGACATGGCGCTCATCGTGCGCCACGACAGTGCGCTGTCCGGCCCGCAGGACCTGGCCGCGCTGTCGCTGCGGCTGGTCGGCTTCCCGCCGCACTACGCGCTGCGCCGCATGATCCAGAGCGCCGGCCTGCAACCGGATTTCGCCGCCGAGGCCGAGACCATCGACGCCATGCTCAGGCTGGTGTCCTCGGGTGTGGGCGACTGCATCCTGCCCGCCCGCATTCCGGACAAGCTGCTGGACGACTACGGCCTGCGCAAGCTGCCGGTGACCCGGCCGCTGCTGCGCCGCCGCGTGGTGGCGGTGACGCAGGCGGGCAAGCCGCGCACGCCCTTGCTCAAGGAATTCCTGAGCCGCGTCGAACAGCTGGCCGGCGAGCTGCGCGGCGGCGCCCCGGCATAGCTGCTATGAGCTGAGGTGCATGGCTGCCGGCGGCGGCCCTCTCCACAATACGGTCAGGTTGCGCGCATGCCGCGCCAACACAGAACCATAAAACGGAGACGCCCCGCATGAACCCCGCCGCCCTCAGGGAAAAATCGTATTTCGACCAGCGCGCCACGCAGGAGATGCAGCAGCACCTGCGCGCCGTGCCCCGCAGCATCCAGGAGACCATGGCGCATGCCTGCCGCATCCTGGCGATGACAGAACAGGAGGCCGGACTGGCCGGCCAGATCAGCGTGCGCTCTGAACGCCCCGGCGCCTACTGGACGCTGCGCTTCGGCCTGGGCTTCGACGAGGCCACGCCCGCTGATTTCATCGAAGTCGACCGCGACCTGCACACGCTCACCGGCGAGGGCATGGCCAACCCCGCCACGCGCTTTCACCTGTGGGTGTACGAGGCGCGGCCCGACGTGCAATCCATCATCCACACTCACTCGCCCTGGGCCTCGGCGCTGGCCGCCGCGCGCCAGCCGCTGGTGATCGCGCAGATGGACATGACGCCGCTGCACGACGACTGCGCCTTCCTGGGCGAATGGCCCGGCGTGCCGATCGCCGACCAGGAAGGCGTGCTCATCTCCGAGGCGCTGGGCGCCAAGCGCGCCATCATCCTGGCGCACCACGGCTATCTGACCGCCGGCGCGTCCTGCGAGGAAGCGACCTATCTGTCGGTCTACCTGGAGCGCGCCGCGCGCATGCAGATCCGCGCCCAGGCCTTCGGCCCGCTCACGCCGGTGGATGACGCGCTGGCCCGCGAGGCGCACGACTACCTGCTCAAGCCAGCCATCGTGCGCGCCACCTTCGACTACTGGGTCCGCCAGACGCGCGGCATCCCCGCCCTGCCGGCCTGAGCGCCGCTCCTTCCGCACTCTTTCAAGGACGTCGCCATGACTACGCCTGCAAAGCAGGCGGCGCGCTCGCGCCGCCATTACGTCACGGCCGGGCTGGCCAGCATGATGGGCACCACCATCGAGTGGTATGACTTTTTCCTGTACGGCACCGCCGCGGCCCTGGTCTTCAACAAGATCTTCTTTCCCGCCATCGATCCCATCAGCGGCACCCTGGCCGCCTTCGCCACCTATTCCGTCGGCTTCTTCGCCCGCCCGCTGGGCGGCGTGGTGTTCGGCCACTTCGGCGACAAGGTCGGACGCAAGTCCATGCTGCTCATCACGCTCTTCATGATGGGCATCCCCACCATCCTGATCGGCCTGATCCCCTCCTACGACAGCATCGGCTACTGGGCCGCCGTGCTGCTGGTGCTGATGCGCTTCCTGCAGGGCGTGGCGGTCGGCGGCGAATGGGGCGGCGCCATCCTGATGGCCGTCGAGCACGCGCCCGAAGGCAAGAAGGGCTTCTTCGGCAGCCTGCCGCAGACCGGCGTGGCGCCGGGCCTGATCCTGTCTTCGCTGGCCATGGGCGCGGTCGCCGCGCTGCCCGAGGCGGACATGCTGTCCTGGGGCTGGCGCATTCCGTTCCTGGCCAGCGTGGTGCTGCTGCTGGTGGGCTGGTTCATCCGCGCCAAGGTCGCCGAATCGCCCGACTTCGAGCGCATGCGCGCACAGGGCGACAAGGTCGAGGTGCCGGCGCTGGTGGTGCTGCGCCGCTATCCACGCGAAGTGCTGATCGTTGTCGGCGGCCGGCTGGCCGAAGTGACCTGGTTCTACACCGTGGTCACCTTCTCGCTGGCCTACGCCACCGGCACGCTGGGCATCCCGCGCGCCACCATGCTGGACGCCACCGTCTGGGGCGCGACGCTGGCGCTGTTCACCATGCCGCTGTGCGGCGTGCTGGGCGACCGCATCGGTTTCAAGTGGATCTTCATGGCCGGCGCGGCGGGCATCCTGCTGTTCGCGCCCATGTTCTTCTCGATGCTGCAGACGCGCGATCCCGCCACCGTCACGACGGCGGTCGCCGTGGCGGTGGGCCTGGTCTACGCCGCGCTGTACGGCCCGCAAGGCGGCCTGTTCTCGGCCCAGTTCCCGCCCGAGGTGCGCTACAGCGGCATCTCGCTGGCGGTGCAGCTGTCGGGCGCCATCGGCGGCGGACTGGCGCCGCTGGTCGCCACGTCGCTGCTGGCCTACGGCGGCGGCGACCCGCGCTACATTGTCTGGTACCTGAGCGCGCTGGGCCTGGTCGCCATCGCCAGCGCGTTCTTCATGCACCGGCCCACGCGCTTCGCGCTGCCGGCCGGCGCCCGCCTGGAGGCCCGCCCATGAAACCGTCGCACCTCGACTACTACTTCTGGCTGAATTCCGACTGGGCCTACCTGGGCGCCGACCGCCTGGAGGCGCTCGCGCGGCGCCAGAACGTGGCCATCCGCTACAAGCCGGTCGACCTGCCCGACGTCTACGCGCGCACCGGCGGCGTGCTGCTGGGCCAGCGCTCGCGGGAACGACAGGACTACCGCGTCGCCGAGCTGCGCCGCTGGTGCCGCAAGCTGGGCATCCCGGTCAACCCGCACCCCGCCCATATGTGCCCGAACGCCGACCAGGCCTCGCGCATCGTGATCGCGGCGGACCTGCAGGGGCTGCCGGTGGCCGCGCTGTACAAGGCCATCCTGCATGCCGAGTGGTGCGAGGACCGCGATATCTCGTCCGAATCCACGCTGCGCGAGATCGCGGCCGCGCAGGGGCTGGACGCCGACGCCCTGCTGCGCGCGGCGACCGCGCCGGACGTCGAGCGACGCTACCGCCAGTACACCGACGAAGCGGTCGCCGCAGGCGCGTTCGGCTCGCCATCGTATGTCTATGCCGGCGAGTTGTTCTGGGGCCAGGACCGGCTGGAAATGCTGGAAGAGGCGATCGCAGCGACGTGACGCGGGATCCCGTGGCAGCGCGTGACGCTGCTCCGTGCGATTCCCTGCTCAGGCGATGCTCTGGCGCAGGTCCCGCGCCAGCTGCGCGCACTGTTCCGGCTCGATATCGGAAAGGGTCACGCGCAGCCCGGGCACGGGATCCTGCACGCAGAAGGCCTCGCCATGGCGCAGCAGCCAGCCGCGCCGCGCCATGGCCAGCGCCACGGCCTGATCGTCCGCCGGCAGCGGAATCCACAGATTGAGTCCATCGCCCTGCGCCGCATGCGGCAGGCCCTGCGCGCGCAGCGCGTCTTCCAGGGCGGCGCGGCGGCGCACGTAGTCCTCGCGCGCCCGCGCCATCAATTGCGCCACCTCGGTCTGGCCCAGCGCCGCCTCGACCATGTCCTGCAAGACATGGCTGACCCAGCTGGTGCCCGAGGCCAGCCGCAAGCGCAGCTGCCGCGACGTGGCCGCGTCGCTGGCCACCAGCGCCACGCGGATGTCCGGCCCCAGCGCCTTGGTCAACGAGCGCACCAGCGCCCAGCGCGGCGCGCCCGTGGGCAGCGCCGAATGATAGGCGGCGTTGGACAGCAGCGCGAAATGATCGTCCACGATGGCCAGGACCTGCGGATGGCGCGCCAGCACGCGCGCCAACGCCCGCGCGCGCTTTTCGCTCAGGCTGCATCCAGTGGGATTGTGCGCGCGCGGCGTGATCAGCACCGCCCGCGCGCCCTTTTCCAGCGCGGCTTCCAGCGCGCGGGGCAGCATGCCCTCGTCGTCCATCGCCACGCCGATCGCCGCCATCCCGGCCGAGCGCAGCGTGTTGATGCTGCTGAGAAAGCAGGGATTCTCGACCGCCACCTTGTCGCCCGGCACCAGGTGCGAGACCAGCAAGCGCTCGATCGCGTCCACCGCCCCGTGCGTCACGTTGATGTCGAACAGCCCCGGACAATCCGGCGCCAGCCAGCCGCGCCCGTAGGTCTCCAGGCCCGGATTGACCGTCGGCTCGCCGTAGAGCCGGGGCCGGTACGGTCGGGCGGCGAACGCCCGCGCCATGTCCGGCAGCCATTCCCGCCGGGGATTGCCGCTGGCCAGATCGGTCAGCGGCGTATCGGGCAAGGCGCCTTCCTGCTCGCCCGCGCCGTAGGGATCGCGGATCACCGTGCCCAGCCGTCCCTGCGTCAACGCGATGCCGGCGGCCGCCAGCCGCTTGTACGCCGCCGCCACGGTATTGCGGTTGATGTCGAGTTCCGCCGCCAGCTCGCGCACCGGCGGCAACGCCTGGCCCGGCAACAACTGCTGCGACTGCACCAGCGCGCGCACACAGTCCACGATCTGGGCAGCGGTCTTTCCTTGTATCTTCATATCGTCCCAGGACAATCGGACTGATTGGCTGGCCATTTTGCCAGACAGGAAAGTCCGATGCCGGAGTGTGGCACGATAGACGGCTGCGGCAAAATGCGGACGCCCCCTGCCACCCGGTCTATCCCTTCCGGAGTTTGATCAGCGCGCGGCGCGCATGCCGACTGCCTGCCGGGACTCAGTCGGAGAGCTTCTGCGCCTGCGTCTCCTCTACCCGCCGCCCCGCCTTGTCTATGCTCTCCCAGGACTTGCACTGCACGCTGGAGTGTTCCCCTTCCGGGTACTGGACGCAATCCATCCCCACCTTGGCCCTGCCGTCCCGGAACGGAAAGGCAAAATCATAGCGGGCGGGAATCACCACCTTCAGAGCCTCATCGTGGAACCCCATCTTGCCGTTCTCCACGTGACGCGCCAGCCCGTCCTGGAAAAAGTCCGGACCATTGTCGTAGATGAACGGGCGCAGCACCGGGCGATCCTGGCGGTCCACGTAGACCAGGCCTTGCTCGTCCACGGCCAGCGTATGGCCATGGACGTCGTAGCTCGGCGGCGCGTCATCCTGCTCCTGCGCCGGCCAGTATTGCAGCGCCTGCGCCGGCCCCAAGGCCGCGCCCAGCAGAATCGCGCCGATGACGCGGCGTTTCACATGCATTCTTTTCTCCTTGGCCGCGCGCCGGCCCGCTTCAACTCCATTCGAACGTCTGCAGGGCCACGCGGGTCTGCGGATCATAGAACAGCAGGATCTGGTCGGCCCCGCCATCCCGGTAGTTCCAGCCCGGCACCGCCGCCACGAAGCGGAATGGCCGGCCATCCTCGGTCAGCGGAAACGCATCTTCCCAATCCATCTCCGGGTTGTCGACGAACTCCAGCGGAAACAGGTCGGGATCGGCCCAGTTGCCCGCGCCCTGCGATTCCTTCCAGTCTTCCAGGAACGCCAGCCGATACTTGAGCATCTGCGCCTCGCCCTCGCGCTTGCCCAGGTCCACGTTCATCAGCAGGCCGCGCTCGGCATAGGCCGCCTTGACCTCGTCGAACGACTGCTGCTGCTTGGCGTAGTGTTCGAGCAGCTCGGGATCCTGGCTGCGCGTCTTGTCCTCGCTCATCGCCTGAAAGCAGCGCCAGTCGCCCAGCAGCTCGTAGCGGCTGTCCTCGCCCAGCCTGAAGCCGATCCAGTTCCTGCGCGTGTAGTAGGAGTGATAGGCCTCGGCGCCATCGGCGAAATAATCGTCGTAGGGTTCGACCGGGCTCAGCAGGTGGATGCGGCCGGACCAGGCGGGGTCGACGGCGGACAGGTCGATGGAGACCAGCGGATGCAGCAGCTTCGCGGCCTGGGCGGGGTCGGAGGCGAAGACGTCGGCCGGGTCGGGGAACGGGTGCAGGAAGGGCTGGGGTTGGGTGAAGTCGATCTTGTCGGGGGATGCGCTCATGGGCGGAAAGTCCTGTGGGAGCCTGGATCGTTACGGTGGGCATGCGGCCGTGGCGGGGATGGCCATGGCCGGTTGGATGTCTGCCCGACGAGAAGATAGCAATTATTCAGCCGCTTG